>NZ_PNDI01000010.1:300000-378303 GCF_005887465.1 Pseudoalteromonas sp. S1610
ATCCATGCCTGCTTGCTTACAGTTTAGTTTATCTTGTGAGGATGCATTAGCAGTTAACGCCACAATATAAGTTTCTTGCGAGTCACAGATACCTTGTGCCTTTAGTTGCTTGGTGGCTTCAAAACCATCCATGATAGGCATAATGCAATCCATAAAAATAAGGTCAAAATGCTTTTGTTTGCATTTTAACAGGGCATCTTGGCCGTCAATAGCAAAGTCTGATTTTATATTAAATTTATCCAGTGCAGATTCTAATACCAGGCGATTTATTTCGTTATCATCAACCACCAAAACCGAGAGCTGATTACTATGGTTATTAATAAATTTAAGGCTAGGTTTTTGTGTTTGTTGTTTACCAAGCTCAATTGGGATAGTTAAGGTAAAACACGTGCCCACGTTAACCTCACTGGTTACCTCAATTTTACCATTCATAAAACCAACGAGCTCTTTAACTATTGCTAAGCCTAACCCGGTGCCACCTTTATTGTTGTTAGCATCAACCTCTTGGGTAAAGGGCTTAAATAATGAGTTTAAATATGCTTTACTCATGCCGCGACCCGTGTCGGTTATTTTAATTGTAAGTAAAGGGCGCTTTGTATTTAATGCTAACTGTGAATCGAGAGAAACAGAACCATGCTCTGTAAATTTTAATGCGTTACTCAGTAAATTAGAGATAATTTGGCTTAATCGAGAAGTGTCGCAGTATACCCAAACATCATTAGGAATGAGGTTAGTGGCTCGTAGTTCAATGTTTTTATTGCTAAACAATACCGAATACAAAGAAACCAAATCGGTAAATACCGTTTTAAGTAGGGAGTGATGAGGCTCCAGTTTTAATTCACCATGATTTATTTTTGAAAAATCGAGTACTTCATTAATAATATTCAATAAAATATCAGCACTTCGAAGGGCGACTTTAATTTTTTCCGCCCGCTTGTCATAATCGTGTTCATCTATGAGTGTCGCTAACATACCCGTAATGCCATTTAGCGGAGTGCGTAGCTCATGACTGATTTTTGCAAACAGCATACTTCTATCTTTGAGTAATTGTTCAGCGAGCGCTTTTTTTTGTTTTAACTCTTCGCGTAACTTTACGGCTTCAGTTATATCTTGAAAAGTACCAAATAACCGCACACATTGGCCGTTGTTAAACTCGGCCTCACCAAAGGTAGAAACCCAAATGTTTTGTTGTTTAGCGGTAATTATTTCCAGCTCTAAATGCCATTTTTCACCCTTAGATACCGCATTTTCTACCGCTTTATTAATACTATTGCGGCTTTTTCCTGCTTTATAAAACTCGATAGCGGTATTCATATCAGGAGTAAAGCCTTCTTCGGCTTGATGAATGCGCCGAGTTTGTTGGCTCCAAAAAATAGTATTTTCTATTAAGTCGACTTCCCATGTACCTATATTTGCCACGCTTTCAAGCTTTAATAAAGTGTCACTATTTTTAGTGAGATTGGCTTTATCCTGATTGCGCGCAAATTCCGAGCCTAACCACTGCGCTAATAATTCAATATAATCATAGGCTTCATCGCTAAAAGGAGCGCATTCTTGAGCTGATGAAAAGTTAACGGTACCAAACACGTCTGTGCCTATTCGTATAGGCGCACCAATGTACGCTTCTAATTGGAAGTTAATGTAGCATGGATGATTTGCAATACTACTTTGCGACGCATTATGAAATGCGAGTGCAGAGTTGGCCGACAAGGTATGCGTGCAATAGGTGCCGTTTAACTCAAACTCAGTGCCAATAGCAAGAGAATTGTCAGGGGTGATGGCATGTAAAACAATGTAAGAATCATTTTTTACACGGCTGATAATAGCTAAGTCGAGTTGAAAAACATCGAGCCCAAAAGCAAGTAAGTCTGCAATTTTTTGATCAAAGCTTAGCTGCTGATCTGAGACTATATTATGAAAGCATCGAAGAAAATTCACAAAAACCCTTAATTTATTTGGTGTGTACACAAAATTTAATGCAAAAAACACGCCTAAATTTAATCTGTTTTTTGCAATACGATGGCGAACACATCGTTCTTTATTACATTACCCCGTTGGTTTAAAAATTAATAGCTGGAGTAAGCTGTAAATTCAAAGGTTATATCAATGTATACTTCTTATAGGTTGATTTTATAGCTTATGATCATTCCTTAGCAAATCGAGAGTTATTCAAGTAGGTTTTAGCTTCACTTATGCCCATTTGATAGCCTGAATTGAGTATAGCCCGATTTTTAGTGGTGCGACCGACTTTAAACCCCATTGGAGGTGCGATAATATTTACTTTACAATCAGGTGGAGCATTATGCAAAAAATCAATACTGTCATTATAGTTTTTAGAACGCTGAATAGTGGCCTGTGCAAGTGCAGGAGTATCTTTATAGAGTTGTTTAGTTAACCACGGTACTTTGTTATCTTTTTTACGATAGCCTAAAGGTTGAGAAAGGATAACCGTTATTTCTGATGCCCCCATTTCATAAGCTTTTTTTACCGGAATAGAGTCGGCAACGCCACCATCGGTCATGGCCATGCCATTTATTTTTGGATAATCCCGATAAGCTATGGGTATAGCGCAAGAGGCTTTTAATTGCTCTACCATTTCGCTGCCTGTTGCTTGTAAATAATGAGCTTGCCCAGACTCGATTGCCGTTGCAACAATATAAAAGTCGTGAGGGGATTGAGAGAATTCGTCGGTATTTAAAGGAATTTCACGTATGGTCTCTTGCCAAAGCCAGTCCAAATCAAACAAATGGCCGCCTTTAACAAATCGGGAAAGGTTAATAAATTCAGGCCTACAGGAATAATCAGTAATCACTTTGTAGTTTCGAGTTGCTTGCTTACATAGATAAGCCGCGACGTTCGTTGCTCCAGCAGATACACCAAAATAGCTGGTAAAAGGTTGATATTGTTGTGCTAAAAACTCATCTAGCACGCCAGCTGCAAAAATACCGCGCATGGCACCACCCTCTACCACTAATGTATGTTGGCTATTGCTCATGTTAACTTCCTTCCTTTGACAATACACTTATGCTACCAAGTGTGCTCAAACTGTGCGAGCAACTTTTTGCTTTGATTCGGGACTTGTTTTAATTATTAGTTAGGATAAGAAAATATCAAAGGTTGCAGGGAATAGAAGCGATAACTTGTTTTTAAAAATTAATATATACGTTATTCAAAAGAACATATTTGATCTCTGCCTGCTTTTTTAGCTTTGTATAAAGCAATGTCGGCATTTTTTATTATCGTTTGCATATTAGTATTAGCGTTTGGGTAAGTGGTAAAATACCCAAAGCTCATTGTGATATGAGGAGTAACAGAAGAAAATTCATGGGGAATATTTAACGCTTTAATTTTTTGCTGTATCAGTACAGTAAACTTTTGGCATTGTTCTTTATTAGAGGCCGGCAAAATAATTGTAAATTCTTCGCCTCCATACCGAGCTACTATATCACCCTCACGTTTACATACGCTTTTTAAAGCGCGCGCCACTTGTTTTAATGTGTCATCACCTTTTTGGTGACCATAGTTATCGTTATAGCGTTTAAAGAAATCGATGTCACACATAATCAAACTAATAGGCTGATTATGTCTTGCACAACGCTTAATTTCACTGTTGAGAGTGCTATCGAAAAAGCGACGGTTTGCAATATCAGTAAGTGCATCGGTATTCGCTAATTTATTGAGCTTAGTGTTGGCGTTAATTAATTGCTGTTGGGTTAACTGCAGCTTTTTTTTATAGTTAATATTCTTGAGGGCATTATTGATGATTTCACCTACGAGCTTTATTCTAATCAAATCAATTTTGCTCCAATTGCGCTTAGTTTTAACGCAATCACAGCCGATGAAGCCTACCAGTTCCTCATCGAAACGAAGGCCTATGCATAAAACCGACTGAATGCTTTGCTCTTTAAACTCTGCTTTTTCAGCGTCAGCTTTAGTAGGTAATAGCTCAATATCATTTACTTGAAATAGATGGTTCTCATTCATCACTTCAAAAAAATAGGGGAGTTCAACCTTTGGTATGTTTTGCAGTCTGTCTTTGCAAGCAACAATACCCTTATTAACCCATTCGTGAGTATTAGTGATAGTTTCATTGTCAGTGTTAAATTCAAATAAATAACTACGGTCAGCCTTTAATACGGTGCCAATGGCTTTGAGGGCAAAGTTAATTTGTTGGTCTATATTATCGTTTTGTATATCAATAAGTTTGGTAGAGATTTTAGAGATAATATGATCAAAGTTGTATTGCTCTGTGAGTGTATGATTTTGCTCTAAAGTGAGCATAGATATAGAGCCATCAATTATAGAATGATCAATATTTAACAGTTGTAAAGTGGATTCAGAATCTAATAAAACGGTTGTTATATTAGAAGAAAATAATTGCTCAATACTGACAACTTCATCATTACTAAAGTCGCGCAGCACAACATTGCTAAAAGCACCTTTTTTAACAGCACTTTCATCCTCTATTTTGAGTAACGTTTTGGCATGCTGATTTAATGTGTAGTTTTGGTTTTTATCATCATAAACAATCACGGCTAAATTAATAAGATTAAAAACCTGCCAAATTGTTTTGTCTGAGTCATGACTCACTGATTTCTCCGCAATTATACAGGCAGAACTCGCCAAATCTTTTAATTATTAATAATATATGTCTCTTTATATTTAGTACAGTTCTTTGCATTTTACTAAGTTTTTAGTGCGTTTAATTGGTCTTCGTATTACAATTGTGACTGTATATCATTTCGCACTTTCTAATTTGCTTTATTTCATTAGCTTACTTTGTTTTCAGTAAAGGCCTTTTATATTTCATGACAGAAATAACTACACATCACGCCTCCCGTCGCCGTCTATTAATTGCACTTGCAATTACCTGTTCGTTTATGGTGATTCAGCTTATAGGTGCTTATTATGCTAATTCACTGGCTGTTCTTGCTGATGCCGGTCACTTATTTGTTCATAACAGCTCACTATTTATAGCACTTATTGCCTCAAGCTTTGCTATTCATTTGGCTAAAACTTATAACGACGGCCATCAAAAAGCTGAATTAATCGGCGGTCTGATCAACGGCATTTTATATCTTACTATCAGTTTACTTATTTTATTTGAGGGAGCTGAGCGCTTTTTGGACCACAAAGGTGGACATGAGCTGATCATAAATAGTTATTTAATGTCGGTGATTGCAGCTATCGGTTTTTTATTTCATGGTGCGGCAGCGTGGGTATTATATAAAGGTCGTAAAGCCAGTATTAATGTGTATGCGGTATTTTTACATTCGTTTTTTGATTTAATCTCGACTGTTTCCACTTTTGTTGCCGGTGTTCTTATTTATATTACAGGCTGGAATGTGATTGATATTTTATCGAGTATGTTAATTGCATCATTTGTACTGTTTACGGGAATTAAGGTGATAATTAGTTGCATTAAAGGGCTACGCTCAAATAAAGCAAAGTTGCCAGAAGTCCAAGATATCGAAACAGAAATAACCAGTATGGAGCATGTTGCAAATGTGCATAACGTTACCGTTGTTCGTAAAAATAAAAAAGTGATAGTAGGTGCTCACGTAGTGTTAAAGCAACATTGCACTATAGAAAAGCATGATGAAGAATGTCGTTTAAAAGTAATCAAACTACTTGCAGATAAATTTAATGTTCGTAACAGTGTGCTACAAATCGAAAGCTATGAATGCAAGCACATCCATTAAAAAGTTTAACCTAAAAGCGACTTGGTTAAGTCGCTTTTAGGTTTAGATTAAATCAATAATCTTCTCAAAGCATGCAGGGCTCATTAAATCGCTGGCACTCATAGGGCGAGCAAAATAGTAACCCTGAAGTTTATAGCAACCTATGTTTGTTAAAAAGTCTAGTTGCTCCCGCGTCTCTACCCCTTCAGCAATACAATATAACTCTAAGTTTTCAGCAAGCGAGTAAATAGTTTTAATAATCGACTCGTCACCTTTGTCTGTGCCAATACTGTTAACAAAGCTTTGGTCAATTTTTATTACATTAATTGGAAATTGGCTCAAATAAGTGAGTGATGAATAGCCAGTACCAAAATCATCAAGAAATAGTTTAAACCCTGCAGCTTGAAGGCTTTTAAGTTGTTTTGCTGCTTTGTACTTATCTTCTAACAGCGTGTTTTCTGTGATTTCTAGGCGTATTTGCTGTGGTTTAATACTGGCTTTCTCAAGTATAGCGCTCAGTCGCTCGGTTATATTGGCCTTTAAAATATGTTTTGGTGATACATTTAACGAAATATAAAACAGTGGGTTTACGCTAAGGATAGGCGCAAGCTCTGTGATTGCACGTTGCAATGCTTGCTCAGTAAGCATATCAATTAGGCCAGTTTCTTCTGCCACCGGTATAAATAAAGCCGGAGAGATAAGTTTTCCTTGGTTTTCCCAACGCATCAATAACTCAACGCCACTTATTGTTTTATCTTTTGTATTAACCACGGGTTGGTAATGATTAAATAATTGGTTATCTTTTGCGGCATCTTTTAAGTCATTTTCAAGAATAAGTTTTTGTTTAATTTGCTCATTCATTTTTTCATTAAAAAACTGAAATCCATTTCGACCTGCTTGTTTTGCATGCATCATAGCGATATCTGCATTGCGGATCAAAGCATCAGTTGAGCATGCATCATGGGGATATAAGGCAATACCAATACTGGCAGATATATTAATAGAAAAGTCTTCAATAATAACTTTGCTTGCGAGCTCATTACTCATTTCGTTAAGCGTGTGTTGCAGAGAAGACATAGAAGTAATGTTCTCGATTAAGACTAAAAACTCATCACCACTTTGGCGTCCAAAAGTCGCGTGGTCACCTAGGTATAAGGCAACTCGTTCAGTAATGTTACACAGTAACTTGTCGCCTACTGCATGCCCAAACGAATCATTCACAGGTTTGAATTTATCTAAATCTATAAATATAACCGCACATTGCAAGTCGTTTTTAGCGGCCTTTGTGATGGCATTTTCAATTTTTTGATTCATTAAGCTACGATTAGGTAGCCCGGTTAACGCATCATAGTTGGCCAAATAACGTAACTCATTTTCAGCACGTTTTTGCTCGGTTAAGTCTGTAATTACAATTACATAATAACCAACTTTACCTTCTTCATTAGCGACTGCAGTGGCACTTATATGAATAGGGTGTTGCTGTGCTTTTGTAGTATTAACATAGGCATTTGTTCGCCAATTTTCTTTGGGTTGCAGTGCCTTTAACGTGGTTGCAAATTCTTTGCATTTAGTTTGACCAATCGCTTTTATAAATAGCTCAGTAGTAACAGCTCCCTCTTCACCATCATCAGAGAATACCTCCATAAAGCTATTATTAGCTGAGAAAGGTACAAGGTTTTCATCTAGAATAAGTAAAAAGTCATTGATCTGGCTAAAAGCTTCGCCAAGTATTTTAGCTTGCTGTTCGTTTGCTAACTGCTCGGTAATATTAGTAAAAATACCAGATACATATTCAGGCTTTTTGCTGTCTTGATTATAAATAATTTGCCCAAGGTCATGAAACCACAACCAATGACCATCTTTGTGCCGTAATCGGTAAGTCGCTTGCCAGTCTTGTGGTTGAGTTTGTTTTATAAATGCATCCCACTTACTTTGTATTCTGCGGCGCTCATCAGGATGCATAATATTAAAAAGTCTGCTTATATCAATACGTTTCGATATATTCTCGTAACCTAATTCAGTTCCTCTGGCTGTATTAACAGTATTGTCTATAAAACTGTAGTTCCAAACGCCACTCTTGTTACTCTTTAATGCTAATTCAGTTTGAGCTTTAGAGTGAATAGCTGCACGGTGGGCGCGTTCAATCGCCATTTTACGGCTACGGTATTGCCAAAAAAATAAAAACAGAATTATGGTCACTGCGAGGAAATAGCATGCGTAGGCAATAGGAGACTGCCAAGGAGCATATGCAACACTAAACTTAAGCACTACGGGCTCGCTGGTAATAACCCCATTTCGTTGTTGTGTGGACACTGATAGCTCATAATCACCTGGTTGTAATTTAGTAAAAAACACCTGATTAGATTTTAAGTCGTTATAACTTAAAGATGACGGACCATTCAGCTCTACTTTGTAGTAGGTTTTACCTATATTGTTATAATCAAAATTAGAAAATCTAACCGTCAACCCCATATCATCATGATTTAGTTTTAACGGTTCATTACGGTATTTTTCAGGCGAGTAGTTGAGCGTCTCTGAAAACAAATTAATATTTGTGATCGCTAATTTACTTTGGGTGTTTTTTTGGCCACTTTTAAATTGATAAGGGTCAAACTGCAGTACACCGCTACGATTACCGAACACGAGCTCATTATTTTGTAATTTTAGTGCAGCAATTGCAGTAAAGTGGTTGTTGCTTAAACCGTCTTTTATTGTATAGGTGGTTATGTTTAACGTATTTAAATTAAGTCGATATAGCCCATTATCGGAACTAACCCATAAAAAATCATTATCATCAGCAATAAGTTCGAAAATAGAGTTAGTGTTTAATGAATTGTTTTTATCAAAAGTATGAACTTGCTCGTAAGTTTTAGTGTTAACGGCAATTAAGCCCTCTTGTGTGGTTGCTAACCAAAGTAATTCACGTTTTGAATCTAAGTAATAGTTTTCTACGGTATGAAAAAGATTATTTTTTGCTGTTTTAGATTTAAAAATAGTAGTTAAAGTGCCCGTTGCTTCATTATATCGATAAAGCGAGTCAGATGTACTTAATAGCAATTCATCGGGGTAAGCTTTTGAAGGGGTATGAAATGCGTATGCCTGTAAAGGAGATATTTGCTCTTTTAGACCTTTTATAACTCTATTTTCACCAGAGTAACCGTCAAAAATATAGAAGTTATCATTATTAATATAAGCAAATGTATTGGGTGCTACCTGTGCAAGGCCAAATAAATAGTCAGTGTTTAGATTATGCTCGGTAATAAATTTGTTTTGTTCAAATGCGCCTGTTTCTTTGTTAAAAAGCTCAAGCCCAAAAAAAGTCACTAACCAAAGGTAGTTGTTGCCTATACTTTTGGCAGAGTAAATATCTCCGATAGCAGATAAACCATAAGCTGCTTTCTTATCTTTAGATTGTAAAAATAAATCACTCGTTTTTGTTTTTGAGTTATAACGAACAAGCCCGTCGTCAGTGCCTATCCAGAGCAGTTGCGGTGTATCTTGATATATAACATTTACAATATTATTTTCAGGTAGGGTGATTTTTTTGAATTTCTTTGTTTGTGCGGCCCATGTTAATACACCATGAGTTCTTGAACCAAGCCACAACAAACCAGATTCATCAAACATAATATCGTTGATTGTGTTTTCAGTAATGTTGTAGCTACTATCTTTAAAATTTAAAATATGAGTGAGCTCTGAGGTTGCTCTGTCAAACTCAAATAAACCACTTTCTGTAGCAATAAATTCGCCATAGGGTGTGTTTACATAATCCCATATATTATAATCACTAATAAGTGTTGATAATGCTGTAGGATCTATATGTTTATTTTCATCAAAAGCAATCCGATACATTCCTTCAACCGTACCAACGAACAATCCAAGTTTCTCGTCTATAGATAGAAATTTTACGTTGTTACCATCATTAGTAACTTTTTTCGTGTCGTTAAGTTTTATTTGTTGGCGTTTGCTACTTTCAGAGTTATAAGTGTATAGGCCCTGATCGGAACCAATATATAAGGTGTTTTGGTAAAGTGACAACGCACGGATAAACATATTTTCATTGGGCAAAGATATGACAAGAGATAACTTTTTTGTTTTTTTATCAAACCGATATACGTGCGCATCAATAGAAAAATAAAAATGTGTAATTTGCTCAGCAACTGCAACAACCGGAGAGTATTTTTCTTCATTTTGATTCAAATGACCTGAATATATTTGTTCAGCATTTAATGTGTTTGGGTCAATTAAAAAACTTCCAGCGAGCTGTGTGCTAACTAATAATTTACCGTTATTAGCTTTGTAGATATTAACTATATAATTATTTTTTAAACCTGTAGGGCTTTCGTAAAGGGTAACCTGGTAACCGTCGAACCGAAACAGGCCTTGTGTAGTGGCTACCCACACATAACCAATATCATCTTGTACAGATTTTACTACAAAGCTTTGCGAAAGTTGTTCATTGATAGAAATACGTTGTAGTTGTTCAGAGTAAGTTTGTGAAGCAAAGCTCTGTTGCATCCAAACTAATAAAAATATGTAAACAACGAAGAAAAACTTACTCAAAAGCACTTACCCTTTTTGGCCGACAAGGTTGGTATTTAGTATTGGTGTAATATAGCATGAGTTTAATTTAAAAATTACAAAAAGCACCATAGGTGTGAATTAATTGTTGCTTTTTTGTGGGTGTTAAAAGTCAGTTTAGCAAAAGTCAAAGGACTCCATATGAATTTTAGAGAAAATATTAACTCAGAGCACAGCGTGCTTTTAGTCATCGATTTGCAAAGCAAACTGGCTCCGGCCATCGCTTCATTTAATACGACTCTAGAGTGTGCTTTACAACTTGCAAATGCAAGTGCTATTCATCAAATTCCTTCAATAATTACAGAGCATTATAAAAAAGGGCTAGGTGAAAGTGATGAGAAAATAAAGCAAGCTTTACCTAGCGCGCAGTATATTGAAAAAATAAGCTTTAGTGCCTGCGCCGAAGAGGGGTTCTTAGATACTATTTCGTTATTGCAGCGCCCTCATGTAGTAGTTACTGGTACAGAGGCGCATGTTTGTGTATTACAAACTTGTTTAGATTTACTACAACATGGTTATGCAGTGACTGTTGCTACAGATGCAATAGCCTCAAGAAATGCAGAGCACAAAGCCATTGCAGTTGAGCAGCTTCGTCAAGCAGGAGCAGTAATATCATGTGCTGAAACAATAATATTCCAATGGACAAAAAAAGCAGGGACGTCTACTTTTAAACAAATACTATCAATTGTTAAGTAGCGCACTAAAAAATTTTAAATCAACCTAATTGATAATGTTCGGCTTGATTTAAAATAAAAAATTGCCAGTTGTTAAGGGCTATACTAGCAACTAGCGTGTTTAATTTATTACAAAATTAATTAAGGTTTTTATGTCTAGTGTGAGTCGATTGTTTACAATCATATTCTGTTTTTTGTTTGTCGAATCTATTGGTATCGGTCTTTATTTCGATACACTAACAGAGGCGTTTCTGGTCGGCTTGCCCTTGTGCTTGCTTCCTATTTGGTTATTAAAAACCCAACCCGAAAGTAAAGTTACACCTCATGTTGTTGCTGCTGCAATCATGATGTTTTCATTTTTGCATATTCAGCAAGCGTATGGGCTTATTGAGGTCCATTTCGAAATATTTATTTTCTTAGCCATGTTGATAATGTTTGTTGAATGGCGAGTGTTTATTACAGCTATTGTGTTTGTTGCTATTCATCATTTATCTTTTTACTACCTGCAGACTCAAAATACTGGGTTTTATGTTTTCGACCCTGATCGTTTAGCTTTTTCAACTGTGCTTATTCACGCTGCCTATGCCATAGTTGAAGCGCTTGTTGCTGGCTTTATTGCAGTGACATTAAAGCGTGAACGCCAAGCTGGTTTGTCGTTAAGTCATACCACAGAGCAAATAATGCAAGACCCAAATCAAATAAAACTTTCAATGCGAGCAGATGATACAGATAGCAGTGCAGTGGTAGGTTTTAACACGCTACTAGAATACTTGTCGGATGTTATTAAGCAGGTGCAAACGCAATCTGATTCATTGAAAAATAACTCCCAAGAGTTAATAAATGTCCATGATGAGCTGGCAGACAGTGCTAAGCACCGAAATGCACAAACTGATGATATAGCTAATTCAGGTTCACAAGTTGCTCATGGTTTTAAACTGGTTGAGCAAGAAAGCAATATTTTAAAGCAGCAAGTGAGCAACATTACCGACTCTGCCCATGTTGCTTTACAAGAAGTGTTACAAACAGACAGTAAGAGTAAAGAGTTGCTCACGTTATTAACTAATACCGAAGAGCAATTAAGTCATTTAGTGGCTGCTGGAGATGTAATTACAAGCTTATTGAATGAGATATCAGGTATAGCTGATCAAACTAATTTGCTAGCGTTAAATGCCGCAATTGAAGCTGCTAGAGCCGGTGAGCATGGTCGTGGTTTTGCTGTAGTTGCAGATGAGGTTCGTTCTTTAGCGAATAACAGCCAGAAAACAACAGCTAAAATAGCATCTACATTAACAGATTTAGTGGATAACAGTCGTACTTCAACACAATCCATGAATCAGTGTGTTGAGTTTGTTGTAGATCTTACGAAAATTAGTGCCACCATGAAGGAGAATATCTCGTCAATGAGCGAGCAAATACAGGCCGTATCCACTAGTTCTGACTCAGTTGCGCAAGTAGTTGCTGAACAGGCTGGCAATACTGAGCAGATTGCAACAAGCACAGATCAAATGCGTCAACGCCAATATGAAGACGGAAAAATTGTTGATCAACTTACCGCTAAGGTACAAATGATTGATGTAAGTATCGATGTATTAGAGCAAAGTATTGCAAAATTTAACTAATAAGCGCTATTTTACTTTTGCATTGATTGGTGTGTGGTTTGTGGTTGTTGTGTCGGGCTTAGTGTATTTTCAACTTGGTCAATTAAAGCCTTTTGATGAGAATAAAATGCTTGAGCGCCGTAACTGGTTTTCGCAATTTAAAGAACACGTTGTTTGGCAAAACAAAGATAGTGCGCAACTACTTATTATCACTGAAGATAATTGTGGCTGTACCATACAAGCTAAACCGCACTTATCAGCCTTACAGCGCTTTGCGAAAAATCAGGGCGTTGAGGTTCAAACATTTAAACTCAATAGCCAACTAAAGTCAGTGGTTCCGGCAACGCCAGCCGCAGTGTTAATTGATAAAAATGGTGAGTTTGTTTATGCAGGACCTTTATCAGAAGGGTTGGCTTGTTCACAAGGTAGCGGGTTTGTAGAGACCGTGATAAGCAATTTACAGGCTGGTTTTAACTCATATTTGTTAATTGCCAACACAAAAGGGTGCTATTGCATTAACCGAGCATAAAAGAAGCTCGTTTTTATTCTACGATAACTGCTTATACTTCCTTGAACCGCCTACCTACTTTAGGTAAGCGGTTTTTTGTTGTAGGTTACTTAATCACACCATGGTTATTAAGCCATAAACACCTAGTAATACAAATACAGTGGCGGCAATAGCTCTTACTGTGTTTAATGGAATTCTTTTTAGTAACGTCTTACCGACATAAATAACGGGTATATTTGCGATCAGCATACCAAGAGTTGTACCAATTGTTACCCACAAAACGGATTGATATTGTGCACCCAATAATACAGTCGCTATTTGAGTTTTGTCGCCAATTTCAGCAATAAAAAATAAGATTAAGGCCACTAAAAATGCCCCATAACGATCGTACTTGTGGCTAACGTCTTCGTCTTTATCGGGAATAAGCAGCCATAAGCCAACAACAATAAAGCTTATATTGACTACCCAAGGTAAGTATTCAACAGCAAAATTACCACTTAACCAATCACCAAACCAGGCAGATAAACCATGATTAATAATAGTAGCAGCGAGAATGCCTAAAATAAGTGCAATTTTATTATGAAAGCGAGCAGCTAATAGTAAAGATAAAAGCTGGGTTTTATCGCCTATTTCGGCAAGGGCAACAGTGACGGTAGAGGTTAAAAAAATATCCATTAATATAATCTTCAGGCGGGAATATTAAACCAAGGCAAACAGCTATCTCCCGCCATGAGGATAGTGTCTACCTAGGTCTCGCCGATAACGCTTGCTACAACATTACAAACTTACCATGCACTTAAGGTGCAATTATGTTGATAAGTTTACTCATTACTGAGCGGGCTACTCCCCTAAGAGGAGGGCGATTATTCCACAAAGTTTAAAGCAGGTAAATATATGCGGGTAACTTTTAAATTTAATAGGTCTCTTTGTGGTGTTAGTGCACAAATAAACTTGCTTTGAGCTATCAAGTCAGCTGTAATAATAAACAGATGGAAGTTGAGCAATTTGAAATTATATACATGTGTGAAGGGATTAAAATATGCAAGGAACAATCGTTAAATCAACAATGGCAACCATTCAAAATGGAGTTATGAAAGCGGACGGAAAGTTTTGGATTACGCAAACCGACTTAAATTTTGAACCTTTTAATGAAAAATTGGGGTTAGAAAAATACACAATTGCCCGCGATACAATTTTAAAAGTGGTTGAATGTAAAGGCAAGGGCGCAGGCCTTGTGCCAATAACAGCTGATGCGATAGAGGTTTTCACGCAAGATGGCAGTTCGTATCAGTTTATACTCTCAAACCCCCATGATTGGATAAGTATATTATCTAATCAAACTCGCGCTTAAAATAACCAATATGCCATCATTTAAATGATGGCATATAAGGTTTTTATTTAAAGTATAAGCGCTAATATGCCTCAAAATTAAAGCACCTAAACTTTAAATACATTAACTTGTCCTTGTAGCATTGCCGCAAGCTGTGCGAGCTCTTGCGATGCTTGAGCATTTTGTTGTGAGCTTTCGCTAACAGAAGTAATACTCGCGCTAAACTCATTAATATTGCTGCTTAGTTCATTTGCGACCATTTTTTGCTCCTGAGTTGCGGTTGATATTTGAGTGTTCATATCTGCAATTTCGGTGACTTCTTGGTTAATTTCGCTGAGCACCTGTGAAGAATAATTAGCGTGGTCAACACTTTCTTTAGCACTGCTTTCAGCGTTACTCATAGCACTAACTGCTTGCTGAGCCATACCTTGTAGTTTTGTGATCATTTCATTAATGCTAGCGGTTGCTTTTTGAGTGTTGTGGGCAAGTTGCCTTACTTCATCGGCTACAACGGCAAATCCACGACCAGAGTCTCCAGCTCTTGCTGCTTCAATGGCTGCATTTAAAGCTAACAAGTTTGTTTGCTCAGCCACACCTTGAATCATCATCACAACTTGGTTTATATCATTGGTTTGTGTATTTAGATCTGTAATAAGCTGCGTATTTGTATTAACCAAAGTTGAAAGCGTATTTATTGACTCGATATTATCAGCAACAGCTTGTTGTCCTTGACCTGCCTTTATGTCGGCATTTGTTGCTTTGTCAGAGGTTACTTGAGCGTTTTGAGCAACTTGCTCTATTGCACTACTCATTTGGGTAATTGCAGTTGCAATCATAGCTGATTGTTGTTCTTGCTGGGTTGCTGTACTGGCTACTTGAATACTAATAGAGTTCATTTCTTCAGCTGCCGAAGCAAGTGTTAGTGTTGCGCCTGCCATATCTTTTACTAAACCTTGGATCCGAAGTAACATATCATTAAAGTTAGATGCGGTATCTGCAATCTCATCTTTACCCTGAACCTTAGCACGAGCTGTTAAATCGGCATTGGTTGCAATATCCGTTATGGTATCGCGTAATGACATTAATGGGTTTTGTATCGAGCAGTAAATAAAGTAGGCAACAATCAGTAGAAGTAAAATTAATATCGCGATTGTCACACTCATTATAAATTTTATAAATTGATAATTTTCATCAGCTTTAACTCTAAAGTCACTCGCTTCTTTAAGCTGCAAATCAATCAAAGCCTGGTAACTGGCACTAAGCGGATCAAAGAGTTGGTAAAGCTCATAAACAAATTGATTTTGTGGTAGTGATAAAAATTCACCACTATTAATACTTACAATTAAATTATTCAAATGCACGAGCACAGGCTTTAGTTTATTTTCAACGTTATCTACCAAGCGCTTTTCTTCAGCTGTTAACTGTGTGCTTAAGTAAGCTTTCCATTCATTATCAGCCGTATTTCTAGCCTGATTAATATTTGCTAAGAGTTCTGACTTGGTAATAGAGTCAGCACGATACTTGTGAAGTAAATCAACAATATTTACAGCGTAATTATCTGACACAAGTTTAATTTGTTTAAGTGGTACGACACGGTCGTCGTATAAACTATCAATCCCTGCTACTAACCTTCCCATTGTGTTTATTGAAAAAAACGATGTAATTAAAAAAATCATAATTGGTAGCAATGCAAGCACTGCTAAACGGGTACGCACAGAATAATTGTTTAACATAGTTGTCCAAAATTACAGTAATAATAAAAAAGTATAATCTGGAAAAAAAATTTTACTGAATTTTTATAAAAAATTATTTAGCTTAATAACTCTTATGTGTTTTAAGTTATTAACGCCTGGTCATCTAAAAAGGCTTTTACTCGCATAGTCCAATCAATTTTAATTATTGTTACTGTAAATAGAAGGAAAGGTAAGCTTGCCATTGTTTGTAAGACGCCAAGCAAATTTTGTTGTGATTGAAGTGCCGCTTAGAGCGATAACCGATTTTTCAGGTGAGCCGTCATTAACCGAGTAAGAATAAGTGGAAACGTTCCTGTTTTTTACATATTTATATAAACTACAGAAAGCATAATGTTTATATTTGGCAATAGCTTACAATATTTGCTATTAATGTAAGTTCATAAAATAAAGACCTTTCGCGCCATTATAGGGAAAGTACCCTCTGATAAAGTTGTTATGGCGCTCAGTTGAACTGTGGAAAATAATCAAAAAGGAATTCGGAAAAGATGATACGTAATTTCTACACTTGCGATAAAGAAGTCGACGAAAATAGCCATGATGGACAAGGTTCAATAGATATCTATCGTGCATTCAGACGTAAAGATTTCGATGGTGCTTGGGATTTTGCCATCCGTGTCGTTATGCCACCTGGAAGTTCTATGGGAGAGCATTCTCACGGAGATGACGAAGAAATGTATATTATTTTGAAAGGTGAAGGCACTATGACCATTGAAGGAGAGGACAGAAAAGTGGCCTCAGGAGATATGATAGTTAATAAACGTTTTGGCACCCATGGTTTGGTTAATACATCGGACCATGAAATTGAGTTACTGATAATCCAAGCAAGTCTAAAATAAATCGCCATAACAAAGCGTTAAGGCGGATTCACAACACTTGGCGATCTCAGTTCAAGTTTAATTTAGTGTTTAAGATATAGTGGGTTAGGTATGGTGGTTGGCGTTCTTCACCACTTAACGCAGCGTTAGGCAGACAATCCAAAAAAATGAGTAATTAATGACCCAAAGACTAACAATTGTTTATCAACTTACTTCATGGGGTTGCACTGTATTAGCTTGGACCAACGGCGCTATTCTTTTGTGGGATGGCTTTGCTAATGCGGAGTATCGGGTCCTCACTTTCGCGGTCGCACTGCTTTTTGGAGTGATCGGTGGCACCGTTCTTGGGGTGGAAAGAAGTTTGAGTCAAATCTACCGATGTTCCGATAAGACTTCCGAAGAGCAGGCGGGGTCAAAAACTACCAGAGCTTGGACATTGCTCTATGCGTGTCTTGTTTTTGGAGTGCTTCTCATAGGTGTGGTAATGGGAATAGGCTTGGTCGCGATCGTCGAAAGGTTGCAAACTGGATTCCATATCTTCGGATGAGCACTAATACAGATGTGTTCGATGTAGACTTCCTAGCTTTCACTAGACATCGGCTTATAATCTTAAAGTACAAAACGGGAGTAAACTTCCGTTTCTAGTGCTTCAAAGGTAGTTATCGGAAATATATTCTGTTTTTTGAAAGCGTTAACCGGACGGTAACCTTTTTATATCAAATGCATTTAAGATTTTCCTGACTTGAACTAACTACTGTATTGTAAATAGTAATTTTGCTCCTGTATAAGGAACGATATGAGTATCGTGAGATAAGGTTTACTTAGCTACTTTATGTTAATGTAAATAAGGTAATAATTAACTTTTAAGGTTGAAGTAATGGAATATAACAATCTATCCAAGCTTGTAAAAAAAGTTCTCAAAACAGATCAAAGTGGTAATACAACAATGCCCTCAAGACGCGAAATGACAAGCAAAATTTTTGCGTTTATTATGCTTATTCCTGGAATTATTAGCATCGTGATGACCGTTGCAAGCGAAGGAGGGGAAAGTATTTTCTTCGCGACTTCGGCAAGCTTCTTTTTAGGAGTATCTATATTGCTTTTTGGTCAAAAGAGCCGCTTAGAGTTTAACGGGACAGAAAAACAGCTTAATTTAAAAACCGCATTATGGGGTTACTTTCAAAGAAGTAAAGTTATTACATCGTTTGATACACTATCATTTGAATTAAGTAGTATAGGCGCGCAAGGCCCTTATCAAATTAAGTTTGTTGATCAGTTATATGAATTTAAACAGTATACAGATGCTAAGATGTTCATTTCGTTTTTATATAAAAAATATAATATTATTACTGCTGAAACCATATCGGATTGGCCAAATAAAACGCCGATAAGGTTTGCTCAAAGCGAATTAGATATTTCACCACAAATTGCTCATGATAGCACAAAAGCTAATTCCAACTCTCATCTGAAAGATGTAGATTTTAATAGAGAGGATCTTGTTTTCATTGAAATATGGGATCGCAAATCGCTAATAAAATTATCCCTGCCATTTTTTGTTTTTACAGCCATTGCCGGCTTAGTTAAATACGGAGTGCTGTAATGTATTTTAAAGAACTATCTAGTGAGCTAGCTATTTATCGACAACCAAGGTTAACTAGATTATTGCTAGTTTTGTTGTGTGGTTTCTTTTTATTTATCGGACTAATTAATGTGTTTAATTCTGATGAAGCAAAATCATTACCAATATGGGTATCTGGGTTTATATGCTGGTTAGGGTGGAGTGGCTCGTTTGGTGGCTATGTATGTCGTTTTGATCTCGCAAAACAAACCTTGGAATTAAAGTCTAGTAGTTTATATACTATTTTTAAACGTGTTTATAAATTATCAGATATTAAAGGTTTTAAAGCTGTACCAAGAAAAGGCTACAAACATAACTATAGATTATATGCGGTGTTAACTGATAATACTCATGTTGCTTTCGCAAGCTACAAAGGACGAGGATTTGCAGTTAAGGAGTGTATAAGAATGGCTGACTTTGTCAGTAAGCCTTATCAAATCAATATTGATACAGCTCCATTATAATTTTATGAGAACTAAGTAGCGCGGATTAACATATTTTTTAGAAACCAATGCCAAACGCTTAGTTGTACTCCGGTGTTTATGGAGTTTAAGCTTAGCTCGCTACAAAAGAATTCGGGTATGAGCGATAATCGGTCATCGAGACTGGCTGAATATCGTCGTTAATTGATTGGTTAAACTGCTCTTTGCGCATATATTCATGAAAATGAGCGCTGCCCGCATATTGGTTCATTTAACTTTACCTAAAAAATTTAGAAAACTTAGTGATAGTAATGCCTTAGGTAATTTGTTAAAACTATATAAAGTAGATAAATGAGCGTTAAGTCGGCAGAAATATGCGCGATGAGCGCACTATTAAATTGTTATGTGCTTAAGGAGTAGCATTGGAATCTTTTATTGAAATTGCACCAGCGGTATCAGTGTTTGTAGCATTAATGGCGTTGAGTTTTCAATTGTATGTCTATAAGAAAAACAAGAGTCTGGAAGAACCAGATCAAAAATATAGAAAAAGGAATGTTTTCTTTTCTAGTAAGCAAATCTGGAATGATCCTTACCTTCAATCTAAGCCAGAATGTAAAATTTGTATCACGAATCAAGATAGCCGAGATGTAGTAATAGATGAAATTTTATGGTCATTAGAAAACTCAAACTCTAAATTTGAGATTGACCAAATAAGTAATATCCAAACTAAATTAAAAGAACTAATGCCTATTAAATTGGCACCAGTCGAAACGTTTGAGTTTCAATTTGATCCAGAAACACTAGCTGAAAATGTGTGTAGTACATTTCGAACTAGTACTTATATGAAAGCAGAGTTAATAAGCCGAATTCGAGTAGAGGTTAACTTATCTACAGGTGAAAACGAGACGTTTTTCATTGGACCTCAACTCCAGCTATATATGTTAAACAAAGTTGTAAAGTCATGGTTTTTTAGGTCAATAGGTCAATTTTTAATTAGAAGAGCACATAACAAGAAAATTAATAGGACTTAAAACAGTTTGCTGTTTTTCGTTCCTCAAACATTTTAGCAAACTGATTCAAGCCCATTATTTGGGCGTTAGCTGTTACTCATTTATTCATAAGGAAATGTACCCCATGTTAGAAAAAGCAATTGAATGGTTATCTGTCAATGCTCCAAAAATTGTTGAAGCACTTCAAAGTCCAGCATCAACAAATAAACTTGAAGAATTGGAATCATTAGTTGGATGTAAATTACCAGAAAGTTTAATCTCCCTATATAAAACGCACAATGGGATCAATCCAAATTTGTTTGCAAACTTCGCGTATGGAATACCAATTATTTCTATCGAACAAATAATAGAAAAGGTAACTGAGCTTGAGTCTCCTAATGATGGAGCGATGTTAACCCATTCCGACGAGGGTATAAAAGGTAGTTACACTTTCGGAAAGTTAAGGCTTCCAATAGGAGATGATTCAGGTACTTGTTTGATATGTGTTGACTTAGATCCTGAGAGTAATGGTACATATGGGCAAGTGATATTAATTGATTATGACTGTAATGTGGCATTAAAACTTGCAGATTCGGTGAAAGAATATATCGAGTCGTTTGCATCTGACTTAATAGATGGTAAGTATACTCTGCAAGAAGATGCACTAGAAGATGATGTACATTGGTTAAAGCCAGAGAGTAGTATTGATCCTGGGAATTGGTTTAACTCCCCAACGTGGAAATATGTACCTGGCCACAATCACAGCTAACAAGCAATTTAAATGGAACTAAAACAGTTGGCTCAGTTTCGCTTCGCTACCATTTTAGCCAACAATTTTAGTCCGCTTAATGTGGCGTTATGCTACCGGCCCGAAATCTTCAATAAGGAATACTATGAAACAGAACATTGTCCATATAGCCTTGGTTGTAAAAGACTACGATGAAGCAATAGATTTTTACGTAAACAAACTCAAATTTGAGCTTATTGAAGATACCTATCAACCTGAGCAAGATAAACGTTGGGTAGTTGTCGCCCCGCCTAACTCTCATGGTGTTACTCTGTTGCTTGCTAAAGCATCGAAACCAGAGCAGCATGACTTTATTGGAAACCAAGCTGGTGGCCGAGTATTTTTGTTCTTAAATACTGACGATTTCTGGCGTGACTTTGAGCGCATGAAATCTATTGGTATTAATTTCGTTCGAGAGCCAGCAGAACAAGACTATGGAACGGTGGCAGTGTTTGAAGACCTGTATGGGAACTTGTGGGATCTGCTCCAACTAAACCCAGGCCATCCAATGGCGAAAAGGTAGCATAACAAGCAATTTAAGAGGGATTCACAACGCTCGGCATTTTTGCTTCTACTTCAAATTTAGTGTTTATGGCACAATGCTTTAGGTTTGGGTGGAGGCGTTGTTCACCCCTTAATTGGGCGTTACCACTGTCTGCAAATGGTATAAACCGGAAATAGCCCATGCACTAATTCTATATTTATACATTAAGGTTTCTTCTGGCTTTAAAGTAACTAATTCTCAACCATTCAACTATTTACCTCTAAACCTACTTAAATTCAAGGTCAGACTTTAGCTAATAAATCTCAATTTAAGTGCCATACTTCGAATGAAACTCAAACAATTCTCAAGCTGCCGCGAATTCTCAACTTAAGTGGCGCTGGCTAAAAAAAATGCAAAAAATTCAAATTTTATAAAAAACCAATTGATAACTATTTTCGTTTAGATTAATATAAACCTACTAAATGAAATTGAGAGTTGTTTGTATTCATGTATGTTTGTCTTTGTCACGGTGTGACCGATAAAAAAATTGAGCAAACCATCGACGATGGTGCTACTACCATGCGCGAGCTAACTAAAGAGCTTAAAGTGGGCAGCCAATGCGGTAAGTGTTGTTGCTGTACTAAAAAGATCCTCAATCGTAAACTGATTCAAATTGCAGATATAACCGATCAAGTGGCTTAATAGTAATTTATAAAAGTAGGCCCTATCTAAACGAATTGGTTTAACATTTAAAAATTAAACATAAAAAAAGCAGCCTTAGCTGCTTTTTTTGTATTTATAACTTTAATTTACAGTTGCGATTGTAAGTAGTTTTCAAGCCCAGTGTTTTTGATCAGTAGTTGCTGTGTTTCTAGCCAATCAATTTGCTCTTCTTGCTCATTTAAAATGTTATCGAGCGCTTCACGGCTAATGTAATCTTTTTTACTTTCAGCTAGTTTAATGGCAGCACGAAGCTCGTCTACTGTATCAAGTTCAAAGCTCATGTTAGCGGCAATCATTTCTTCGCTGTTTTCACCAATGCGTAAGCGTCCTAAATCTTGAAGGTTAGGCAGGCCTTCTAAAAATAAAATACGCTCAATTAAACGATCGGCGTTTTTCATTTTTTGTATCGATACTTTGTAATCAGCTTTGTCTAGTTTACTAAAACCAAAATCTTTAAACATGCGTGCATGTAAAAAGTATTGGTTAATACCCACAAGCTCATTAGCAAGTACTTTATTTAGTGCTGCAATAACGTCTTTATCGCCTTTCATAATATAAGTCCTTATTCGCCCATTTGAGCTTGGTGATAGTTTTGAGTGCCAATTTTGTCAATCAGACCCAGTTGTTGCTCTAACCAGTAGACGTGATCTTCTTCGGTATCAAATAATAGCTTTTCTAAAATTTCACGAGATTGATAATCTTGCTGTTGTTCACAGATAGCAATAACCTCTTTAACACACTCAACCACTTCAAGTTCTAAGGTTAAGTCGTTTTGCATCATGCTTTTTACATCGTTACCAATTAACAGGTCACGACGTTTGGTCATGTTTGGTACGCCTTCTAAAAAAAGAATACGCTTGATTAGCCAGTCAGCGTGGTCTTTTTCTTCTTCCATTTCATGGTTAAGACGCTCATAAAGTTTGTTTAAGCCCCAATCGTCGTACATACGAGAATGAATAAAATACTGGTCAATAGCAGCTAATTCGTTAGCTAACAGTGTATTGAAGGCGTCGATTACTTTTTGATTACCTTTCATAGCGCTTATCCTAAAAATTCTAATTGTGGCTAGTCTAGTATATAGGCACAGAATTGCAAGTAATTTACTTATAAATCATATGGTTAATATTGAGTTTGATTCTCGTTTAAGTTTGCATTGCTGGTTAATAAACGGACAGGTTGTTATTTGTATTTTAGATCAGCAAGTTAGTTGAGGGTATAAGCGCGTTCATACCGTAAAAGTATGAACGCGTAAGTGATCAAAATTGATAAGTAACACCCACTGTGGCCGTTGTACCTAAACCTTTAATGTTGTATCCACCATAGGTGTAAGATTGCGCACGGGCAGGGAAGTAGTCTTGGTTAAATAGGTTTTCTATCCCGATAAAACTTTTCCAGTTGTCTGCAAACTGATACTGACCGCTTAAATTAAAAACCGTGTAGTTATCGACAGGTCCCTGATCGCCAACATATTTACCATTATCATTAGGCTCAAAGCGCTTTCTATCACCCACATACAAGTAACTTAATGTTAATGATAGGGTGTCCGTAGGTTGCCAGTTAAGATTGGCTGTGGCTTTTGGTGGGCTGATTTGCTTAGAGCCTAAATATATATCGGCTTCAGTATTTTTACCTTCTACATAACTATAAGTTGCCAGTAATTTAAGGGATGGGCTTATGGTGTAGTCTACTAAGGCTTCATAACCCCAAATTTCTTGAGGTGCTCTAACCGGTTCATAAACACCGGTTACTTCATTAAATTTGTTTGTAGTACCAAGCTCAGAGGTGCTTCGATATGCTGCGACTTCTAAACGAACTGCATCAAATTGAGAATTAAAACCAATTTCATAATTATCGATAATTGAAGCTTGTGTTTGAATAAGGCCTATATCATTTACTGTGGCAGAGCGAAGCAGGCGGCCAATATCTGATATATCAGATCCCTGTGAGTAGTTTAAAAAGGGGCTGAATTTTTCATCTAGATTGTATTTAATGCCCACGTTATAGGTCGTAGCATTGTAATCAACCGTGTCGCCTTTTACGCTAATTGGCACAGAGCATTGCGTGGCCGTTTTACATAATTTAAGCGTGCGATAATCATCTACGCTAAGGTCGATATTTTCTTTGCGTACACCGGCCTTTATTATTAAGTCATTAGCAATAACCCACTTAGTTTGTAAAAAGCCCGCGACACTTTTCATGTCCATTTCTGGCACCCAAACACGCCCATCAACCAGCGGTTGTGCAGTTACATCATTTAACGCATCAATTCCGTAAATAAATGACGCTTCAACTGAGTCAAAGTCTACCTGGGTATTAAAAGTTGCTCTGGCGCCTTTTTTTTCTGAACTTATAACTGATTGACCACCTTGATAATTCTCATCAGGATTGGCAAGGTTTGGAGAGAAGAAAAACACATTTTCTATATCTTGCGTATAGAGGTCTAACGTCATTTGTGTGTTTTCAAGCAGTGCGTAGTCGGTGTATTTTAAGGTTATATTTTCGTTGCCTTCTGGCCCTTGTGGTTTACCTTGCTTTTGTAATTCTGACGGCACATGAATGGCGTAGGTTTTTTCTCCTAGGCTCATATCACCAACAACATCGCCTAAGTCGGTTTTTTGTTGTGAACTGAAGTAGTTATAACTAAATTGGAGTTGCTTTTCATCATCAAAGTCATAGCCAAGCTTAGTGAAGTAATTTTGTGTAACGGCATCAGATAAACCATATTGTAAACCGAGAATATCGCCTTGCGAATCGCGTTGTACACCGTTTTCTTCATAGCTTGCAGTTACTAAGTAGCTAAATTTATCTGCACGACCATTCAATGCTGCAGATAACCTTGCGCCTGCGCTTTCTTCAAGTTTTACCGCACTAAAACGACTCGATAAGCTTATTTCACCTTGGGTTTGGCCATCACTTTGCGCTTGTTTGGTAATATAATTAATAATTCCGCCTGATGCGCCGTTACCATAAATTGACGTTGCCCCTTTAATGACTTCTATTCGACCTATTGCGCTTGGATCTAAGGTTTTTACCCCTACTGATCCGTTACGCAGTGGCGTTGACTGTGGCACGCCATCAATCATGATCAGTGGGGCACGCCCGCGTAAAGTTTGTCCTGAATTACTTGAGCTTCCAGTATCTGGAGCAAGGCCGGGAACCATTTGTGCTAAAAGGCTTTGTAATTCTGGATTAACTTTTAAATGCGCTTCTATTTGCTTTTGACTAATAATAGTTATGGAAGCAGGGACCTCATCAATACTTTCAAAAACACGACTACCCGAAACAATAACGTACTCCATTTCTGTTTGATTTAAATTTCTTTGGATCGTTGATTCGTCTGCAATACTGGCGCCACTGACTATTAATGCAATTAAGCTCAGAGATGTTTTAAACATGCGGGTCCTTCGTTTGAATGGTTTTAGTTGTATTAATGATGGGCGCAATATTAAGAGTAATTTAAAGTAAACGCAAGGTTAATGATAATTGTTTTTATTTGCATGCATGCTATTGCAAGCTATAGGGGGTCAAATATAACGTTGCGTTAAAATAGATGCTCGTAACGGCAGTTGATTATTGTTAGCAGGCCTTCTGCGTTTTGTTGCACAAGGCATAAAAATAAATATGTGTTCAGTTTTAATTACAAAGTACTTTGTATAATCAAACTAAGGTGAACAACACTCAATTACGCAGTGTTCAATTGCAAATTCATCATGTAAATAGTGTTTTATGGCATTAAGCTCAATAGGGGTATCTGTTTGCATCACAATTTCACAGTGAGTGGTAGTATCGTCCAGTTGCCACGCTTTTATTGATTTTATTTGCGTAATAGCAAACTGTTGCAGTAATTTCTTGCTTATAAGTTGCTGATCAAAACCAATGGGTGCTGCTTGCATTAAAATACTACAGCTCGCTTTCAGTAATAGCACGCCATGATAAATAACGTACAGTGATATTAATATTGTCGCTATTAAATCAACTACATACCACTGGTATAAAATGATTAAAGTACCGGCAATAATAACGACTATTGATGCCATTGCATCAGACACATTATGAATAAACGCCGCCTTTATATTCATGTTGTTTTTAGCGCCGGCTTTAAAGGTTAATAACGCAGTGACTAAATCAATGAGTAGCGCCACTGCGGCAACCCATACAATGATCCAGCCATTGATAGGTTGGGGGTTTAAATAACTATTTATGGCTTCAAAAATTAAATAACCACCGATGACTATTAACGTAGTGCTATTAAAAAGGGTTGCTAGTATTTCTGCGCGTTTGTAGCCAAAATGATGGGTTGTATCAGCCTGTTTATTGCCAATTTTTCGGGCAACGAGGGCAATAAAAATAGAGGCCGCATCACTTAGGTTATGTAATGCATCGGCAATTAATGAAAGGCTGCCAGAAAATACGCCACCAACAACTTGCACTGCAGTCAGTAAAACATTTATAAATACGGCAAGGGTGAGCTGTTTATCACTTTGGTTATCATCAACGTGACTGTGTGAGTGACCATGACCCATTTTAGTTAAACTCTCTTATTGCTTTACTTTTTACTCATAATGACAACTTTTTACCATTTATAAAAGCGCTGTTTTAATTTGTTTTTTAGATATCGTAATGGCTAAATTTAAATAAGCCCGTGATAGTTACGTATTGAATATAAAAACGATATGCTAGGGTATAAGTAAATGTATTAATGGCTTAAGTTATCATAATTATTTAGGCACTTTTTATTTTAAATTTAATAGGCATAAAAGTCGTTTTGAAGGGTTAATAACAATGAACACAGCAATAGAAATTCGCGATGCACAGCCAAGTGATGCAAAAACAATTCTGCATTTTATTAATGAGCTTGCCATTTACGAAAAAGAGCCAGATGCAGTTAAAACAGATGAACAAGCAATTTTAGATACACTGTTTTGCGACGGCGCAACAGCGCATAGTTTAATTTGTTTACAAGATGATGAACCGATTGGTTTTGCGGTGTATTTTTACAACTACTCTACTTGGTTAGGTAAAAATGGTCTCTATTTAGAAGATTTATATGTTAGCCCAGATAGCCGTGGAAATGGTGCCGGTAAAGCTATCATGAAAGAGCTGGCAAACAGAGCAATAAGCAAAGACTGTGGCCGCTTTGAGTGGGTAGTGCTTGATTGGAATAAACCCGCAATTGATTTTTATAATAGCATGGGCGCTGAGCCACAGAATGAATGGATTATATATCGTTTAACGGGCCAAGCATTGATTGATTTTGCAAACAAAGATTAGTACCGAATATGGCCAGTAATATACCTAGTTTTTGTTAAGCTAAGCGCTACATAACTTATAAGAGCAATTTATGGTTAATCAGCATTGGCAAAAAGCGCGTCAGAGCCGCGATGCGCGTTTTGATGGGCTTTTTTATGTAGCGGTAAAAACCACAGGTATTTATTGTCGGCCAATTTGCCCCGCGCCCACTGCGCATGAAAAAAATGTAACCTACTATCAGTTTGCGCACTCTGCAGCGCAAGCCGGGTTTAGGCCTTGTATTCGTTGCAGGCCCGATAGCGCACCAGGTAGTGCTGCTTGGCTGGGATCACAAACCACTGCATTGCGTGCTAAGCAGTTAATTGATCAATATCACGAGTGCGATTGTGAAGTTCTTGCTGCGCGTTTAGGAATAAGCAGCCGCTATTTAAGGCGGCTTTTTTCTCAATATTTTGGTCTTTCAGTAACTCAATATCGGTTATTTAATCAATGCCATTTTGCAAAAAAATTGATTCAAGAAACCAGCTTACCGCTTACCGAGATAGCGTTTGCTTCCGGCTTTAAAAGTGTGCGACGATTCAATGATGCTTTTTTAAAACAACTTAATATCGCGCCCTCAGCGCTCAGAACCGCCAAGCACTCAACTGATCTTGGGCTCACCTTAATTTTGCCTTTTCGTCCGCCGTATAACTGGCAAGCATTGCATGGGTTTTTAGCAAAACGACTTATAGAGCCAATAGAGTGGTTAACGCCAACCAGTTATGGGCGTACTTTTACTTATAAATCGTGTAGAGGCCACTTTAATGCTGAATTTATTGCAGATAAACATCATTTTCGGGTGCAAATTGATATAGATAATACGCAATATTTACAGCCAGTTATTAACAACATTCGCCGTGTACTTGATTTAGATGCAGATACTTATTTAATTGAGGCGCATTTAAGCGAACACATTAATAATGCATTTCCACTTACTAAAGGCTTAAGGTTACCGGGTATTTGGTCAACCTTTGAAGCGGGTATTCGCGCTGTGTTAGGTCAGCAGGTGAGTGTAACTGCGGCGCATAATTTAGTGACTCAATTAGTGCAACAGCTTTCAGAGCAACAAGAGGGAAAGGTGTACTTTCCAACACCTGAAGTAGTGGCAGGTAGTGATTTTGCTTTTTTTAAAATGCCGCAGGCACGTAAAAATGCACTGCATAATCTCGCTGAATTTTGTGCTATTCACCCCAAGGAGGATGATTTAGACCAATGGCTTACTTTAAAAGGAATTGGCCCTTGGACGGTTAATTACGCAAAACTGCGCGGTCAAAGCCAACCCGATATTTTACTTGATGGCGATTTAGGGGTTAAAAAAGCCCAAGCGGCAGCAAGCTCGTTTGAATCTGCGAACTGTGCACCATTTCGATCTTACTTAACTTTTCAACTTTGGCAGCAATTATGATAGTGCAAACCAGTTTACCCAGCCCGATTGACGATATTATTATTCAGGCAACTGAAAACGGTATTAGTTATGTGGGGTTTTATCCACCAACCAGTTATACCAGTACGCCTTTAAATAAGGTGACTAATTCACATGTTTTATCTTGTGTGGCGCAGCTTAATGAGTACTTTGCTCATACGCGTACTGAGTTTGATTTAGAGCTTGATACTGGCGGCACGCCATTTCAGCAAAGCGTATGGCAGGCATTACAAAGCATACCGTTTGCTAAAGTGGCAACCTATAAAGATATTGCCATACAATTAAATAATTCTAAAGCAGTGAGGGCGGTGGGGGCTGCAAATGGCAAAAACCCAATCAGTATTATTGTGCCGTGTCACCGCATCATTGGTGCAAATAAAAAGCTAACTGGTTATGCTGGTGGCTTAGAGCGTAAGCAATGGTTACTAGAGCACGAAGCAAAATAAATAAAATAGCGTTTCCAAATTTGTATTCTCTGCACTTTAGGGTAGCATAAGCGCACTTTTTATTTGAAGGCACGGCCATGGCGCAATTATACTTTTACTACTCTGCAATGAATGCAGGTAAATCAACCACTTTATTACAATCAGCGTTTAATTATAAAGAGCGCGGTATGGAGCCGGTGATCCTCACGGCTGCCATTGACGATAGAGCAGGAGTGGGCAAAGTATCCTCTCGTATAGGCCTTCAAGCAGATGCGCATATTTATGATGCGGATAAAGACGTGTACGAGCTAATTAAATCGCTCAATAGTGATAAAAAACGTCATTGTGTACTCGTGGATGAATGTCAGTTTTTATCTAAAGATCAAGTTATGCAGTTAACCGATGTAGTCGATGAATTAGGCATTCCCGTATTATGTTACGGCTTAAGAAACGACTTTAGAGGAGAGTTATTTAGCGGCTCGCAATATTTACTTGCTTGGGCTGATAAGTTAATAGAACTTAAAACGGTGTGTCATTGTGGGCGTAAAGCAAATCACGTATTACGTACCGATGAAAATGGCGAGGCTATTGCCGATGGCAACCAAGTAGAAATTGGCGGCAACGACCGTTATGAATCGGTGTGCCGCAAACATTATAAAGCCGCGTTAAATATGGGCCGTTAAGGCTTTAATAAAGGTATCTATATCCGCTTTGGTAATACCTAAATGGGTTACTAGCCTAAGTTGCTTACTTGGGCTAAACACAATGTCCTGTGCTTTTAAATCGGCTGCTAGTTTTGTGATGTTTATGTTGTTATCAAACGTAGCGTAAACCATGTTTGTGGTATTACTCATGTTTACGTTAAAACCTGCCACGTTATTTAACTGCTTTGCTAAATAACGTGCATTAGCGTGGTCATCGACTAAACGTTGAGTGTTATTTTCTAAAGCATATTGTCCCGCAGCAGCTAATATACCCGCTTGGCGCATACCGCCGCCAAGCACTTTTCGCCAGCGTCTTGCTTTGGCTATCAATGCTGTTGAACCAAGCAATAATGAACCAACAGGTGCACCTAATCCTTTTGATAAGCAAATAGATACAGAGTCAAAATGTTGGGTTATTTCTTTAATATCAACGTTAAGCTCGGCAGCGGCATTAAAAGCGCGAGCACCATCTAAATGCAGTGCTAAGTTATGTTGGTTAACAAATTCGCGTGCTTTGAGTAAATAATCAATACCGAGTACTTTACCACCTATGGTGTTTTCAAGGCTTAACAGGCGGGTTTTTGCAAAGTGGCTATCATCGGGTTTAATTGCTGCAGCAATTTTAGTAAAACATAGACTACCATCGGCTTCATTTTCAATAGGCTGTGGCTGAATAGAGCCTAAAACGGCAGCGCCACCGCCTTCAAACTTGTAGTTATGAGCATTTTGGCCACATATATACTCGTCGCCGCGTTCACAATGGGCCATTAATGCAAGCAGATTTGTTTGTGTGCCTGAGCTACAAAAAAGTGCATCTTGCACATTAAAACGTAATCGAGCATAAGCTTCTAATTGGTTTACACTTTCATCATCGCCATAAACGTCGTCGCCGACGGGGGCATGATACATAATATCCCGCATTTTGCTGCACGGTTTTGTTACTGTATCTGAGCGAAAATCTATCATGGGGTGTCCTTAAGTGGCTTTATACTAATTCTTCACAAATTTGTTCTCGGGTGGCTTTATCAAAATAGCTCCATGCAATAAAGCGACTGACTTTTTGCCCTTGTGCCATTTCAACAATTTTAAATTCACTAATAGGCTGTTGTTTTAGCTGTGCTTCTAAGGCTGCTAGAGTTTCTTTTTTAGAAACCAACGAGGTAAACCAAATTACTTGGTCACTGTGAACCCTGCTTTCTTTGATCATGTTAGAAATGAATGCTAACTCACCACCTTCACACCACAGCTCATTACTTTGTCCGCCAAAATTAAGTGCTTGCGAAGGCGCTTTGCCTAAGTTTTTCCATTTACGTTCACTGCCTTTACTGGCTTCTTCTGCACTGGCGTGAAATGGCGGGTTACACATCGTTAAATGATACAAATCTTTCGCATTAACCACCCCTTTAAAAATATGCTCGGGATTTTTTTGTTGTTTAAGCGTTATTTTTAGATTATTGAACTGAGCGAGCTGCTTGGCTATTTTTATTGCTGCAGAGTCTATGTCGCTGCCAGTAAAATGCCATTGGTATTCGCTATTGCCCGTTAGCGGGTAAACTAAGTTAGCGCCAGTGCCTATATCAAGCACTTTAATTTGTCGGCCAGTGGGAATAACCTGCTGATTATTTTCGCTGAGTAAGTCAGCTAAGTAATGAATATAATCTACTCTACCTGGAATAGGTGGGCACAAGTTGTGCTCAGGAATGTCCCAAAAGTTAATGTTGTAATGACTTTTTAATAGCGCCTGGTTCAAGGTTTTTACAGCTAAGTTATTACTAAAATCAATACTTTGATTGCCTGCTGGAGTCGTAATTAAAAAAGCAGTTAACGAAGGGGTTTGCGAGGTAAGCAAATTAAAATCGTAACCATTTTTGTGTTGATTGCGCGGATGTAATTTAGAACGAGTTGATTTTGCTTTCATGAGGCTTTTTTAACAACAGGAATAAAAGCCAATAGTAACAAATACAGACAGAAAAAGTGCATAATTTTCCCTTTGGCTTACCAGTTATTACTGGTAGGATGAGTTGTTAGCAATTATAAGGAATTCGCTTTGGCAGTTACTCAAGAGTCTGTTTTTATTAAATTAGGTGACCATCAAACACTGTATTTGCGCCGTATCGCCAACCAGCAGCCAAGTGGGCCTGTGGTGTTATTAATTCATGGTGCGGTAGAAAATGGCAAAATATTTTACACTCATAGCAATAAAGGGTTAGCGCCTTTTTTAGCTGAACAAGGGTATTGTTGCTACGTAGCTGATTTACGTGGGCGTGGTGAAAGTAAGCCAGCTATTTGTAAGCAAGCACGGTATGGACAAACTGAGGCGATTGTTGAGGATATTCCGGCATTTATTGAGAAAATTGAACAGTTAGAGAGTAAAAAACCTGACTTTTTAGTTGCTCATTCTTGGGGGGGGGTGTTGCTTAATAGCGTGTTTGCTCGCTTTCCTGAGCTGATAAACGATGTAAAAGCGTGTGCCTATTTTGGTTCAAAGCGTTCGCTATTTAATAACCACCCTAAAAAGTTATTTCAGGCCAATTTGATTTGGTATTTTATGGCACCAATTTTAGCGAAAAAACACGGTTATTTACCGGCAAAACGCTTAAAGTGGGGCAGTGATGATGAAACTCAAAAGTCGCACTATCAAAGTATGCAGTGGGCGAAACAAAACCCGTGGATAGACAGTGATGACGGGTTTGATTACGCTAAAACATTAGCAAATCTCACGCTTCCTCCAACGTTACATATTGCGGCAGTAAAAGATAAAGCATTGGCACAGCCTATCGATATTCAAAAGTTTATTGATGAGTCAGGTACTGGGGTGCAAAAAATGCAAATATATGGCCGCCGCTTTGGGCACAAAGTAGATTACGACCATATTAATATGCTTACTCACCCTCAGGCACGCCAAGAACAGTTTATGGATGTGCTTAATTGGTTTGAGGCAACGAGAGCAAACTAAGTAAAGGGGCTTCATAACGCTGCCATTTATCAAGGCTTTTGTTATTTATAGGTTGCCTGATGGCATGTTTACTGAGCGTTGTAACGGCGCTTTTGTTTTTGTAAAAGTCCAAACAAGTCTGTTCAAATTCGCAGCCAGTAAAACTCAATAGTGCGGTTAATTGATCTTTAGGATTTTCAATTAACTGCTCGTAACTTAAATTATAAATAGCTAAGCGGTTAAATTGCTGCCAATGGCTCATCAGTTTTTCATAAAGCTGATGATACAAAGCAAATTCATTTAAATCACAAAAATAGGGTTCGTTTTCAGCAAAGTAATTAGTAAACACTGAAAATGCGGTTGCATGAAAGTTGCGGGTCAGGTTTATAAACTTAGCATCTGGGAATAAAATATAAATTAACCCTAAGTTTTGGTAGTTGCTAGGCAGTTTATTGATCACAAATGCGCAATTGCCCTCAAAAGAGCTTAACGTATCTAAATAAATAGCTCTGGCTTGGTTAATTAAAGGTGTTGTTAGCTTAGTTAAGCATTGAGGGTAGCGTAACCCTGTTTTATGTTCTAAAAAGGCGACTACCTTATTACTAATACTGGAGTCTTCTCCAAGCGTTGCCCATTGACTGTGCCCTGCTAACATTTGTTCTAGTAGGGTTGAGCCGCTTCGTGGCATGCCAATAATAAACACAGGTGTGACAGGATACTGCTTATTTAGTTTTGCTAAATTGAGCACACTTTCATTGTTATATTCAATAAGTTGATCATAAAACCCAATTAAATCTTCAGTATTAAATTCACTGAGTTTGTGTTGTTGCTGATTGGCAATCACAAAATAGTTAAACGCTTGATCAGTATCGTCTAACTTGTCGTAACTTTTAGCTAAAGCATAGTAGCAGACCATTTTTAAGCGTAGGTTATTTGTTTGCGTTAAAAAATGGTGTAACTGATCAATGTAATTATTTGCTTTATTAAAGCGCCCTAATTGTACCAATTCAAATAAAACATAAGCCGTAACCGGAGCTATCCCAAGCTTTAATGCCTCCTCTAATGTGATCTGCGCTTTATCAAGCTCGCCAAAATTTAAATAATGCTGAGCTAAATAATAATGGGTGTCTGGGTTGTCTGCGGCAATGCTTGTTGCGTATTCGAGTACTTTTTGCGCATCTTCAGGGGAGTTGACCGCATTAAATGCATCACTTAATGCATACAAAGGTTCTAATACATAAGGGAGGTGCTGACACGCTCGTTGTAGTATATACACAGCAGCATCAAATTGTTCTAAACGCAGTGCTACTTTACCTAGGCCAAACAGGGCGTCACCATTGTCAGGCTCTGCTTGTAATAGCGTTTTGTAATGAAACTCAGCTTCTCTAAGCTTGTTTTGTGACAATAACTCATTCGCTTTTTTTAGTAGCATAATACAACTAATATTCTTTTTATTTACTATAACCCCAAAGCCACAAAAAATGCGAGTGTAAAAGTCATTTTAAATGGGTTTATAGAGGGTAATAAAAAGGCGAAATGCATTACACATTTCGCCTTTGATTATCATTAACACATTTTAGAAAGTATAGGTTGCTTTAGCGTAGTAAAAGCCACCATTAATTCCGTATGGAGATGTTTCGTAGTACTTACCACCCCAGTTGTTATTTGGTGCTACGGCGAAATCAAGTTTCTCTGCTTCTTGATCCAGTAGGTTTTGTGCACCGACTGAGAAACTAATTGAGTCATTCATGAAGTAAGTTACTTCAACATCTAATGTGACTGCTGCATCAGCCATTTTAGCCGTTTCATCATAATCTACGTGAACGCCTTGGTACTCACCAAAGTAGTTAAGACGAGAAAATGCTGAAAAGCTTTCCCATTGTTGTGCCCAGCTCAGTGTTGCACGGTGATTAGGTAAGTCATTTTCAAGACGACTTACTTTAAATGCTCCGGTAATATCACTTGAGCGTGTTACTTCTGTCTCATTCCAGTTGTAAGCTAAGCTGAATGTAGAGCTACCACTGAACAACTCAGCCGAGTAGTTAGCAACTAAGTCAACACCTTGAGTAGTGGTATCAAAGTCATTGGTAAAGAAACTAACTTGCGCTAAGTTTTGTACGTTAGGTACACCAGCAGCTTCGAGCGTGTCTTTATCTGCTTGGCTAAGTTCTATTTTATCTGACTGACTAATACGATCATCTACTTGGATGTTGTAGTAATCAACTGTTAAGAATAAATCGCCGATGGTGTATACCGCACCAAAGGTGTAGCTTTGCGATTCTTCAGGTTCAAGTTCAGTACCACCTAGTTGAATAGCAATTGGATTTGTAGGTGGTAACAATGCTGAATCTACCAGTACACCACTGCTTAAGTTAGTTTGTACGTTACTAACATTTGCTTGGCCTACGGTAGGCGCACGGAAACCGGTGCTAATTGAGCCTCGAACGTTTAGATCTTCAGTAAGATGGTATTGACCCATTAACTTATAGTTAGTGGTTGAACCAAAGGTATCGTAATCTTCGTAGCGAAGCGCTAAGCCCATTAAGAACTCTTCAGTAAATGGCGCTTCAATATCAATGTAAGCTGCATAGTTACGACGGTCGTATTCGCCCGCATCTGATGGCTTAAATCCAGGGAAACCGTTAGAGCCAATACCAAAACCTTGATCAGTTAATGGGCCGGCAATAAATGAAGCTTCATCGCCTGCTACTACGGTAAAGGTTTCTTCATGCCACTCTAAACCACCGGCAATGTTTACATCGTAAGCTAAGTCAAAGTCAAAACCCTTTGAAATATCAAAATTAAAGTTTTTCTCTAATTGTTCATATTTACCTGGGCTAAAATCACGCGGAGTATCTGGACCCAATGAAGCATTGATTGTGTCGTATATAAAGTAGCGAGATTCGTTGTAACCTACAGTACCGCTTAAATCATAGTAAGCGCCTTCTAAAAAGCCGCCAGTAAACTCACCTTTAGTACCAATAGTGAGTGACGTATCTGTAATATTACCACCAAAGTTTGGTGTAAAACCGCCCGGAAGCATTTCGTTAAATGCGAAACAATCAGGGTTGTTTGCTACACCATTAATGTAGTCAGGGTTATCAAGAACGTTGTCATCAATCATAATGGTTGGACAGTTACCGCTCATATCACCGGTTAAATCACCAACAAGAAGTGTTTCGCCACCATCATTTGAGTATGCACCAGGGCGAGTATGTGGGTTACGGTAATAAAAACCACCGCGTACATCACGCTCTGAGTAGTTACCAAACATATAAAATTGAGAGTCGTTAGTTAGCTCTAAACCAACATTACCAAAGATAGAGATGTCGTCATCTACCTCAGGTGCACCCCATACTTGGGTGATTGGGGCAATGTCTGGAACGCCTGCAGCATCAAGTGCTGTGGCATCGGCTCTTTGTACTGAACGGCTGGTCGCATCGGCTGTTTTGTACTGAAAACTTAAATTTGCAAAACCGCTATCGGTAAATGGTAAGCCCACATTACCTGAAATTTGGGTTGTATCACCATCGCCTTCGTAATATTGGCCTTTACGAACTTCGAAAGATCCGCCTTCTGAGGCATCTTTAAGTTGGAAGTTTAAAACCCCAGCAATCGCATCAGAACCATATTGTGCAGCAGCACCATCGCGAAGTACTTCCACTTGTTTCAGTGCAATACTTGGAATAACTGAAATGTCGGCACCTTGAGCACCATCATTAATACCACCACCTAAAAAGGCAATAACAGAGGCACGATGACGACGTTTACCGTTAAGTAAAATTAGTGTGCTATCAGAAGGAAGTCCGCGCAAGTTTGCAGGGCGTACTAATGAAGCGGCATCACTGATTGGCATTGAGTGAACGTTTAAAGAAGGAATAGCCCCTTTTAACAGCTCTAGCATATCTGTGTTGCCTGACTTGCTAAGCTCTTCGCCACCGATAATGTCGATAGGAACAGGTGAGTCACCAATAGAGCGAGGCGCAGAGCGGGTACCAACTACGGCAATTTTTTCTACGTTTTTGTTTACTTTAACTTCGGTTTGCTCTTCTTGAGCAATTGCTGAACCAGAAACAAACAAGCCTGCGGCTGTTGTTGCTAGAGCAAATTTGATCGCCTGTTGAAGCGCATTGCTTTTTAATTTCATTCTAAATATCCCCAGTTAGAATTGATTTGTATAGTCTATTTACTGACTTATTTTTGTGGACATTTCACATTCAATGGGGAGCAAATATAGCTAACTCACTCCTAAAAGCTTAATTAATTAAGCGCACCTCCTGTGAGTCCTCGAAATAGACTATAGATAAAAAAACTAAAGAGGGCAATGGCTAATTAACCACTATTTAACAAGTGGAAACAAATGGTTTATCTAAAAATAACGCAGAGTTAATCACAACTAGGGCGAGAAAAGGGGGTAAAAACAGACATTGATACATAATTACTAACTAAATAAGCTATTTTAGTTATTTTCTATTATTGAATTAAATTGACTTACTGTTGATATTTTCACCATGGTGTTTTTTCCACGCAGCCAGCTTTTCTTTATATTCATCCCACACACAAGGGCAGCAACTGCCGCCGCCACAGCACTCATCAGATTTTGGTCTTTCGGGTTTAGTACTAGGGATGTTTTTTTGCATTTTTTTATTACAAAAGTGGAAAAAAGGACGCTTAGAATAAATGATTGAATAAAGCGTGTAAATTATTCTTTGTGAACTTAGAGCGCTGTGTGAGAATACAGGCTATGCGATTATATAAAGTCATTCATCGTGCACCCTGGCGGGTTGCTAAAATAAGTAAAAAGCGACAACAACTACGCTTTCGTCGTGCTATGGTCGCGCTTAAAATAGCTCTTGCTCAGGAAAAGCAAGAAACCAAAGAAATGCTAATAACTTATAGGCGTTATACCCAAGGGCAAACAAACAAAGCAGAACTAAAACGCGCCAACGAGCAGTTTGTAGATATATTAAAAGGATTAGGACTAGGCGTTTTTGCGTTATTGCCGTTTGCACCATTAACTATTCCACTGGTTGTTAAACTAGGGCAGTTAGTGGGTGTTGATGTATTACCGAGTTCTTTTAGTATGAATAAGCCTATTAAAGAAATTGATCAACAGATTGCCCAACAAAGCCAACAGCAAGACTCAACTCCCTCAAAGAAGAAGTAAGCTAGCAGAACATAATTAGCTATACCTTTTAATAGTGCTTATTGTTATGCTAGGACATCATTTTCTATTATGTGAGTCATTAATGAGCGCTTTACTTCGTCATACCTCTTCAGGAATTCCTCTATCTTTTATTGTTAAAAATGAATTAACAGACTGGCTTACTCAGCAACCAAGCTTTGTGCAGCAGTGGCTTGCAAATACCGATTTTGAAAAGTCAGGACTTGCGCTAATACCAAACGCAGAAACCGGTGAATTAAGCCAAGTATTTTGTATTATGCAACGAGTCGATGATTTTTGGGCTGCTGGCGAGCTTGCGAATAAATTACCTAAAGGCTGCTATCAAATTCAGGGTGATGAGTCTTTAGTTTCTCAACTTGCTTTAGGCTTTGTGTTAGGTGGTTATGAGTTCAGTGAGTATAAACAAAAAGCCACAGCAAAAGCTCAGCTTGGCATTGCCGATAAAACATTATATGAGCAAGTAAAACAACAAGCAGATGCAATTAATCTAGCTCGCGACTTAGTTAATACCCCAGCTGCCGATATGATGCCGCAGCACTTATCACAGGTAATGAGCGATTTAGCTGATACATTCGACGGCGAGTTTACCCAATGGGTAGGCGATGAGCTATTAGAACAAAATTATCCAACTATTCATATGGTAGGCCGTGCAAGTGAAAACAAACCGCGTTTACTCGATTTGAAGTGGGGGGCGGTTGATGCGCCACAAATTACATTAGTCGGTAAAGGTGTATGTTTTGACTCAGGTGGGCTAGATTTAAAACCAAGTTCAGGCATGCGTAACATGAAAAAAGATATGGGCGGGGCAGCGCATGTTATTGCCTTGGCTCAATTAATTATGGCTGCTAACTTACCAATACGCCTTCGCGTTTTAGTACCTGCGGTTGAAAATGCTGTTTCGCGTAATGCATTTCGCCCTGGCGATGTAATAAAAACCCGTAAAGGTATTATGGTCGAAATAGATAATACTGATGCAGAAGGGCGACTAGTTCTGTGTGATGCTTTGAGCGAAGCACAAAACGATGAGCCTGAATTAATTATTGATTTTGCTACCTTAACCGGCGCGTGCCGTGTTGCTTTAGGGACAGAACTGCCAGGCTTTTTCTCAACGGAACGTGATGTCGCTAATGCGATTATGGATTCGGGGATGCAAGTTAACGACCCTGTTTGGCAATTACCGTTATTCGAGCAATACACCCCATTTTTGAAAAGCGATGTGGCTGATATGACTAACTGTTCAAGTACGCCATTTGGTGGCGCAATAACCGCTGCGCTTTATTTGAAAGAATTTGTAGAGCCAAACACACCATGGGTTCATTTTGATGTAATGGCATGGAACTTACGAGCATTACCAGGGCGCCCTGCAGGTGGTGAAGCTCTGGGTATTCGTGCAGTATTTACTTACCTACAAAATCGATTTAACTAACCTAACTAGGGTTAACTAAATCAAACATACCTTGCCTTGAGTTATTTGATGTTAAAGCGCATATAACTCAAGGGGTAAACCATCTGGATCGGCAAAAAAGGTGAATTTTTTGCCGGTAATTTCATCCACTCTTATTTCTTCTACGTCGATTCCATGCGACTCTAAATACGTTTTACTGTTTTCTACATTACTAACCTTAAATGCTAAATGTCTAAGTCCTTGTGCTTCGGGATAGCTTGGTCTACTTGGCGCATCGTTAAACGAAAATAATTCTAACTGACTGCCATCAGGTAAAGCTAAATCGAGTTTGTAAGACTGACGCTCTGCTCGATAATGCTCATTAATAATTGAGAGCTTTAATATTTCACTATAAAAATGTTTAGAGCGTGGGTAGTTGCTACAAATGATGGCTACATGATGAATGCCTAGTAGTTGCATATATTTTCCTTAAAAAACAAAAAAGCGCACTGAAAGCAGTGCGCTGTTTATCAATACATATTTGCTTGGTGTAATGTTAGCTTTTAGCTAGGCTCTGCGTCTTTACACGCTTTTACAGCTGGTGCAACAAGCTCTAAACCTGTTTTATCACACGGTGGAAGTTTAGCATCGCTAACAGCAATGGGGGTTACTCGCTCGCCCCATTTGATATAGCTTGCCGCCCACGTTAGGCCTGCTCCAAATGCAGCCGACATAATATTGGCATGCGGCTTAATTAAACCTTGCTCAACGGCCTCACACAGCGCAATGGCAATCGTTGCAGCAGAGGTATTACCGTATTCGCCAATGTTAACCATTACTTTACTGTCTTCAACCTTTAAACGGTTTTGAATTGCTTGAATAATGCGTAAGTTAGCTTGATGCGGAACTAGTACATCGATATCGTCTAACTTAAGGTTGGCTTGTTCAAGCACGTCGTCACAGGCTTCACTCATGCCTTTAACGGCACGTTTAAATATTTCACGCCCTTCAAATAAAAGGTCTGATGGGCCAATTGGCTCATATTTATTTAAATCACTGCCAAAATTAGTAATGTGTAAAATATCACGATCTTCGCTGTCACAGCCGGTTTTAGTTCCTAATAAGCCTGCAGGTGTTTCTGCTGCTTCAAGCACAACGGCACCGGCACCATCACCAAATAAAACAGCACTGTCGCGTCGCGCCCAGTTTACATACCAAGTCATGCGTTCAGCGGCAATAACTACGGCTTTTTTGATCATCCCAGCCTGTATTTGCGCTGTCGCAGCTTGTAAAGCATATAAAAAACCAGAACATGCTGCATTGGTGTCCATGGCTGCAGCGCCAGTGGCGCCAATATTTTTTTGTACTAATGAGGCAGTGTTTGCAACTACTGTTGAGGGGGTGCATGTTGCTAAAATAACTAAATCGATATCTTTTGCATCTACGCCAGCGCAAGCAATAGCATGTTTTGCAGCCACACTAGCAAGCTCGGCAGTACTTACATGGCTAACTCTACGGGCTTTGATACCGGTACGCGTGGTGATCCACTCATCGGTGGTATCTACAATTTCACTTATTTCGTCGTTGCTGATGCTGGCTGGTGGAATGCATTTGCCCCAACCAGTGATATGTGCGTAAGGCATAGTGTGTTCTCTTAAAAGTGGTATGACGTGTTCGTCTAATGAATACGTTATAACAAAAATTAGCTATTAACTCTAGTTTATAGCAGCTATAGAGCTGTAATTACTGCTATTTTACCAATTGTTTGTTGTATTTTTAGTGAAAGGTTAATTGTAAGTTTTTACTTTGTAAATTAAATGAGTGTTTAGCTTAGGTGCTTTTTATAAGCTAGTCCATCACCTTGAATACTTACTCAAGCATTCGTGACGTATGCTTGAGTGCAGCTCAGCCAGCAGCTAATATAAGGCGATTTAGTGTATAATAGATGCAATAAAAAAAGCATGTTAATCATGAATAATAAAACCCAGTGTATCCAGGAACCCTATTGTGTTAATTAAAACCGACCCAGCTATTAGCCGATTATTAATGTTGCGCAGTGGTGCCATTGTTGTTCAGCTTATTGCGGTACTCAGTGTGTATTTTTTACTAGAACATCAAATTGCACTTATGCCGTTGTTAGGGGTTATTGCTGTTGAGGCGGTTTTTCAGTTAGCCAGTGTATTTGCCTACCGGCATGTAAGCCAAGCAAAGCCAATTGGCATGTTAATGCAACTGACCGCCGATGTGCTTTTTTTAACTATTTTGTTGTCTTTAAGCGGCGGTGCAACTAACGCATTTGTGTCGTTATTGTTGCTGCCAATTATGATAGCTGCAATCACACTAAGCGCTCGAGGGCTTGCCTATATTGCTGTATTGGCCATTGCCGCCTATAGCTTATTATTAATTAAAATGCCCGAACACAGTATGCACCAAATGAATATGAATGGTCATTTTATTGGTATGTGGGTTAATTTTGTTATAAGTGCTTGCGTAATTGCGTTAGTTATAGGGGCTATGAACCGCGCTTTGCAACAGCGTGAACGCACTATTGCCAAAGTTAGAGAAAAACAGTTACGCAATGAACAACTAGTAACACTTGATGGCGCAGCGGCGCAAATTACTCATCAATTAGCAACACCAATTGCTAATTTACAATTATTATTTGAAGAGCTTTTAGAAGAGCATCCTAACAATGAAGTTATTCAGCAAATGCAAACGCCGCTATTGCAATGCCGCACTCAGCTTAACGACTTTAGAAAGCTCTCAACGCAGTTACGAGATAAAAACACTCAAGCACCAATTAAAGCAGAGCAGCTGCAAAATCAAATTCATGATACGTTACTATTACAATACCCCAATCAACAAATAAACTGGCTTAACGAGTCACCTGAAGCCACATTACAAAGTGACGCTATGCTGTTACCTGCAATTTTAAATTTATTACAAAATGCAGTACTTGCTAATCAAAAAAACGCCCAAGTGCAACTTGAACTAAGTTGGCAGCAACCTGACGCACAAAACATTGCGTTAATTATTCGTGATTTTGGTGCTGGTTTTTCATCCTCAGAGTTAGCAGAGTTAGGTGGGCAGTTAATGCCTAGTGAGCAAGGCATGGGGATCGCAGTTATGTTATCAAATGTGACATTTGAGCGGTTAAATGGCTCGTTAACTGTATATAATCACCCCGAAGGCGGAGCGGTTGCAAAGATAACGATGCCACTATTAACAGCAGAGACAAAAGCATGAAGCTACTTATTATTGAGGATGATATTAATTTAGCGACAACGTTGGCACGGCGGCTAACTAAGCACGGTTTTAACTGCGAGATCACTCATAATCAAACTGATGCACTTCTAAAGGCTCGCCAGCAACAGCCTGATTGTATTTTATTAGATATGAAACTGGCTGATGAAAATGGACTGTCGCTTATTGCACCGCTGCGGCATTTACTCACTCATGCACATATTGTATTGCTGACTGGCTTTGCAAGTATAGCTACAGCCGTAGAGGCGATGCGTTTAGGTGCTAATGACTATTTAACTAAGCCTGTTGATATGGCAAGTTTATTAAAAGCACTTAAAGTTGAGGTGGCAAGTTCGGCAGTAACTGAAATTTCTGAGGGGGTTATGTCGCCCGAGCGGTTAGAGTGGGAACATATTCAACATGTTTTACACAGTAATAATGGTAATGTATCAATGACCGCAAGGCAGCTAAATATGCATAGGCGGACACTACAGCGTAAATTACAAAAAAAACCAGTGCAGCAGTAATGCAAAATCAAAAAATTATTTTATTTGATGCGCAATGTAAGCTGTGTAGTGCATGGTGCAATTTTGTTATAGCTCACGATCCGAGCATTAAATTTAAATTGTGCAGCGTGCAATCGCCGGCTGGGCAAACGCTACTTGCTCAATTTGGTTTTTCCACTACCGATTTTACTTCGATGATTTATATAGAAGCACAAAAGCCATATACCCGCAGCCAAGCCGTTTTTCGAGTGTTCAGTCAGTTAGGCTATCCGTGGAAGTTGATTAGCGTATTTAAGTTATTACCACGAAAGCTGACTGATTGGCTTTATAACAAAGTGGCTAAAAACCGTTATACATTATTTGGTAAATACCAGTACTGTCGAATTCCTCAACAAAAAGATGAAGATCACTACTTATAACCACATTTTTAGCAAGTGCTGGATCACTTAGGCTGTGCTAAAATCGCGGCGTTTAATTACTAGTAAATAGGTTTTAAGGGCTTTTTCATGGCAAATACAGCGCACGCACTGCATATTTTAGTAAAACATAAAGAGATTGCGGAAGACATCATTAAGCAATTAGGCAAAGGCGCAAAGTTTCAAACCTTAGCTAAAAAATATTCGTCTTGTCCGTCGGGCAAAAAGGGCGGTGATTTAGGTGAGTTTAGACGCGGCCAAATGGTACCGCAGTTTGATAAAGTTGCTTTTAGTGGTGCAATTTTAGAGCCGCATTTAGTGAAGACAAAATTTGGTTGGCATGTGATTAAGGTGCTTTATCGCACTTAAAAAGCGGAATTTTAAGTTCCCGCTATACTTACTATTTCTCATTTTATAACTGCTAAAACACCTTGGAATGACTATGAAGCTATTTAATTTATGCTGCAGTGTTATCCTCATTGCCCTGTCTTTTTTTGCATGTGGCAGCGAGCAAACTGTGACGCTAAAAATAGGAAAACCAAGCACACCTAATATGCCAAGAAACCACTATGTTTTGAGCTTATTAGAAAAAAGCTTTGCGCAGATGAATGTAAAACTCAATATTAGTTATAGTGTTGAGCCGATGAATACCAAGCGAGTATTAGAAGAGCTAAAGCACGATGGGGCTATTAATTTTGCTTGGTTAAGTATGTCAAAAGAGCAAGCAAATAGCCTCGTACACACAACCTTTCCAATATACAACGGCTTGCACTCAAAACGTTTACTGATGATAAAACAAAGCCGGCTGGGCGAATTTTCAGATATAAAAACCCTTGAACAACTAAAGCCTTTTATAGCCTTACAAAAGCAAAGTTGGTCTGATTATTATGTATTAAAGAACAATGGCTTAACAGTTAATGGTGATTTGAGTTATGAAAGCATGTTAAAAGCGTTAGATGAAGGACTTGGCGATTACTTTCCTCGTTCAGTAACTGCGATTAGAGCTGAAATACAAAAAAGCCCACAATACAACTTTGTAATTGAGCCACATATTATGCTGCAGTACGATAATTTTTATTACTTTTATGCAAACGAAAAAAATAAAGCAATTATCGACTTATTACAGCAGGGTTTAACAAAGCTAGCAAAAAAAGGTGAGCTTGATGCCCTCTACACGCATTTTTACCATGATGTTGAGGACGGGCTTGGTTTAAATCAGCGAACTGTATTTAAACTAAAGCATTAGGGCCTGTTAACTAATCTTGCTTAGCTTCTTCTTCGCTTATTTGCTTAAGTGCTTGAATAAACGACTCACTCGGCTGCCCACCGGTAAGCGCATACTTATCATTTATAATGAAAGTAGGCACTGAAGTAATACCCATTTGCTTAAAGTTATTTTGCTCTTCGCGAACCGCTTGTACGTATTTATCTGAGTGTAAAATATCTCGGGCTGTATCTTTGTTAAGGCCTACTCTTTCAACCACATCCAGTAGTGCATCTTCTTGATTTAAATATTTTAAATCGGTGAAGTGTGCTTCAAAAAACGCCAATTTCAACTCAGTTTGCTTGCCTTCTTCACGAGCCCACATTAGCAAGCGGTGAAGATCAAAGCTGTTGATCATGATGCGTTTACCGTCAAAATTAAAGGTAAACCCAGCTCGCTCACCCGCATCTGCCATGTTTTGACGATTTCGCGCGCTTTCTTCTTCGGTTAAGCTGTATTTTTGCTGCAAATGCTCGTCTAAGTCTTGCCCTTCAAGTGGCATATCTGGATTAAGCTCAAAAGGGTGCCATGTAATATCCGCACTCATTTCTTCTTTTAATTCTGCCAATGCGGTTTCTAAGTTCTTGTAACCGATAATACACCACGGGCACATTACATCTGAAACGATATCTATTTTAAAGTTTTTCATAAGAGTCCTTTAAGGATTGCTTTGTAATAGCAATGGATATTGGGATAGAGCCTACCTTATCAATATTTAAACAAAAAGAGCAACGAAAGTGCTGCTCTTTTATTGAATGTTTTCAGGTTAGCTGTTTAAGCCAAACGGGTCGTCAATGCTATGACTCGGTTGAGTAAACCAGCGCGGACCGTCATCTGTCATGTAAAAATGATCTTCTAATCTAACCCCAAACTCATCTGGAATAACCAGCATGGGTTCGTTACTAAAACACATGCCTGTGGCAAGCGGGGTTTTATCACCGCCAACTAGGTATGGCCATTCGTGAATGTCTAAGCCAATACCATGGCCCGTACGATGCGGACAACCTGGTGTTTGGTATTCAGGGCCTAAGCCTTGAGCTGCTAAGTAACTGCGGGCTGCTTCGTCAACCGATTCACAGGTTTCGCCAAGGGCTGCTTGATTGAAAGCTGCTAATTGTGCCGCTTTTTCAAAATCCCAAAATAGGCGTTGGCGGCTGGTTGCTTCACCAAATACGTAAGTACGGGTAATATCAGAAAGGTAATCGTGCACTTTACATCCAGTATCGATAAGCACCATGTCGCCTTTTTTCAAAATTTGTGGATCTTTTACGCCATGTGGGAATGAGGTGGCAAGGCCAAACAATACAATACAGAAGTAATTACCTGGGGCACCTACTTTTTGATGGGCTTTTTTTATAAATTCTTCGACTTCTACGGTGCTAATTCCTTCATAAAGCATGCTCGCTGTAGCCTGATGAACCGCTAAAGTCATATTCATGGCACATTGCATTAATGCTAATTCATTGGCTGATTTATGCATTCGACAATGTGCGGTTACAGGTTGTGCGTTAACTAGTTTTAATCCTGAACTGGCTTTATTGATACCATCAAAAATAAAAAACTGTGCGCTTTCATCAATACCAACGGTAGCGGTGTCGCTAATATTGAGCTGCTTAAGCACTTTAACACATAGCTCAAATGGGTTTTCATGCTCTTGCCAGCCGTGTATTGAGCCATCAATAACCTTAAAGCCATTTAAAGAGCCAATTTCAAAATGTGGAGCAATGTATTGCACATCACCTACGGCAGGTAAAATAGCGCCAACAAGTCGTTCACTGGCATACCATTTCATTCCGGTGAAATACGTTAAGTTGGTACCTGCGTTTAAATAAATGGCATCAATGTTGTGCGCTTGCATATAGGCTTGCGCTTTGGCCATACGCGCTAAATACTCATCGGCCTGAATTGGCGTTACTGAGTGGGTCATATTGCTTAAACTAGCAAGTGCTTGCTCGGGTGTGTGTGTACCAATACCAACTGTGGTCATATATTTCTCCTACAAAATTTTGCATAGTGTGTAGGCTAAATGCGTTCAATTCAAATTAATTGCGATTAGTGAACAAGGGATTGAACAAATGGGGATGAGTTATCAAGTCTCTCATTACCAAGGACTTGATAACCTTGGGCTATTTTTTCGCGTAGGGTAAGCGAGTGAGCTTATTTGTCGTGTGGTAACTATCTAATCCGGTTACTGCAACTGTGTCGATGGCTTGTAAGTCTAAAAAGCCATCACTTTGGAGTGCTGATTCATCTACATACACATCCATTATTTCACCAATAACCAGCTCAGTGCCATTAACAGCTAAATGCTGGTTCTCTACAAATTTTACCGCGTATTTAAGTCGACTTTGTGCAACAAATGGAGCGTTAAACTCATTTAAGTATTCTGTTTTTAACCCCGTTGCATCAAACTCAGATTCATCTTTAGCGTAACGTGCCGAGGTTTGGTGCGCTTGCTGGTAAATGTCACTATTTACTTGATTAATAGTGTAAATGCCTGTTTCTAGAATATTTTCAAATGTATGCCTTGGTACGCTGTGCGGGCGCATGATCATGCCAACAAGTGGTGGGTGTGCGCCTAAATGAATAACCGAACTGACGATGGCTAAATTGGTATTACCTTGCTCATCCTGTGTGCCAATTAAGTTAGCACTTTTAAACCCTGACAATGAATTTATAAAATGCGTACGTGTGTGCTTTTCAAGCGCGGCTATGCGGTCTTTGGAAAAATGCATGTGTTAATTCCTTACCATTTTATGGTGTTTCCTTGCCAATCTAGGTAGGCAGGTTCGTTGTTAAGTTCTAATTGTGGATTTTCGTAAGTAAATTTAAATAATTGCTGGGCAACAAACTCAGGGGTAAACAGTTTATCTGCAGGAACATTTTTCTGAAATGGCTTAGAAAGCTGTGTATCTGTGGTACCTGGGTGAAATAAAATCAGTTTAGTATTTTTAGCGCGACGAGCAAGCTCAATGGCGGCTGTTTTAAATAGCATATTAAGTGCTGATTTTGATGCGCGATAGGTATACCAACCACCTAATTTATTGTCGTTAATACTACCTACACGAGCGCTCAGAGCGGTAATTGTGCAGTGAGTTTTGTGGTTAAGCAGCGGCACTATACTTTGTAAACACAGCAGGGGTACAAGCGTATTAGAGTGCATAAGCTGCATAAAATAATCACTGTTGATTTCTTCAAGCTTTTTTTCTGGCATGTGCTGGTCGTTGTGTAATTGACCATTAAATATAATCACTTGAGCTATATCAACTTGCTGAGATTTTAACGACTCGGTTAGCTCGTTTAGGCTTTGCGCTGAATAGTCGCTCTGAAAATAGTTTACGTTTATGTCGCTGTGATTAATGTTCGATGAGCTGACACAAATAATATTAAATTGTGTTGCTTGTTGGTTTAAGTGATTAACGTAAGATTGGGCAATGGCGCTACTAGCGCCAAATAAAATCACTGTTTTCATTTTTCACCTTTGCTTTTGATATTACATTGACCTGAGTTGCACTGTGCATTAGGCATTAAAAAACGGCTAATGTGATGACGGTATTTTGCAAAAAAAGTATAAGCATGATCGGCAAAAAAACGAATGACGGGCAAACGAATAATCTTGAGCCAAGGGTATTTTCCAACAGTACGCCAGGCTTGATAAGTCACGTCTAAGCCGTAAATTATCTGCCCATTATCAGTTTGGGCGTGCAGTATATTCATGGCGTATTGCTTATCGATTGCGGGAAAACGCTCACTAAAGTCATCAGAATTTAAATCTTCTAGTGTAATTTTATGATCAACATCGACACGTTTTAAATGCTGCATCTCTGCATTGCAAAGGGGGCAATTACCATCGTAAAAAATGATCATGTCATCGCTTTGTGTTTATTTTACATATGCTTTTTTACGACATGCTGTTGCAAATGGATCTATTAAATAAGTAAACATAATGATATTAATAGGCCTCAAAGAAACAAAGGAGAGCTAAAAATGAGTGAACAATATGCCGCCTTGCGAGGTAATGTAAATTTACTTGGGCAATTATTAGGACAAACTATTAAAGATGCTCAAGGACAAGATATTTTAGATAAAGTAGAAGAAATTCGGGCTTTATCAAAATCATCTCGCAGTGGCAATGAAGCTGATCGTAAAGCGCTTATAGATGTACTGCATGCGCTTAGTGATGAAGAGCTTTTACCGGTTGCCCGTTCATTTAATCATTTTTTAAACTTAGCTAATGTTGCAGAGCAGTTTCATACCATATCACGTTTTAATGATATTGGTTTTTGCCAACTAAACCCTCTCACTCAAACATTAAAAACGTTAGCAGCAAAGGCCGAACAAGGTCAGCTTAATCATAATCATTTAGCTGAAACCCTCTCAAAACTCCACATAAACTTAGTACTAACAGCACACCCAACCGAGGTGACTCGCCGTACTATTATTAATAAACATGTTGAACTTAGCGATTGTTTAGCATCGCTTGAGCGTACCGACAATCTAGCGCAAGAACGCGAAGCAATCTTAAATCGTATTGCGCAGTTAATTAGTCAAGCATGGCATACTGACGATATTCGTCGTTCACGTCCAAGCCCTGTCGATGAGGCTAAATGGGGCTACGCAGTCATTGAAAACAGTTTGTGGGAAGCGGTGCCCCGTTTTTTACGTGAGTTTAGCCAGCATGTAAAACAACATTTAAGCTTGGAGTTGCCAGCAGATTATAGCCCGATAGAATTTACTTCTTGGATGGGGGGAGATCGTGATGGTAACCCGTTTGTAACCGCCGAAGTAACCAAGCAAGTGCTCGACCATGGCCGTTGGATGGCACTGGATTTATACCAGCGTGATTTAGAAACGCTCTGTGCTGAACTTTCTATGTCGGATGCCAGCGATGAGCTCATTAAATTGGCAGGGCAAGAGTTTGAACCGTACCGTGCTGTTTTGAAAGATGTTAAAAACCAAGTTGCAGAAACGGTGATGCATTTAAGCGCTAAAATTAAAAATAAGCGCACTGAATCTCAAGATTTAATCACCGATATTAATCAAATTAAGCACCCCATTGAAGTGTGTTATCGCTCTTTATTAAAGTGCAACATGCAAGTAGTGGCCAATGGCTTACTACTGGATATGATTCACCGAGTAAATAGCTTTGGACTGCGTTTGGCAAAACTAGACGTGCGCCAAGATTCGTCGAGACACAGTGATGTATTTTCTGAGCTAACTCGTTACTTAGGTATTGGCGACTACAACCAATGGCAAGAGCAAGATAAGCAGGCTTTTTTACTTGCTGAGCTTAACTCTCGTCGTCCGCTTATTCCTAAGCATTGGCAACCCAGCCCTGAAGTGCAAGAGGTGCTCGACACCTTTGATGTTATTGCGCAGCAAGATGCAAAAACCTTTGGTTTATATATTATTTCTATGGCCCGAACTGCTTCTGATATTTTAGCGGTGCAGTTATTACTTAAAGAGTCAGGCTGCGGTTTTGAACTACCCGTGGCGCCCTTATTTGAGACCTTAGATGACTTAAACGATGGTCATAATGTTATTACTACATTGCTTAATAATGAGTGGTACCGAGGTCATATTAAAAATACTCAAAATGTGATGATTGGTTATTCAGACTCAGCCAAAGATGCGGGTATGATGGCTGCTGGCTGGGCACAATATGAGGCAATGGACAAGTTAGTGCAACTGGCGGATGAACGCGGTATTGAGCTGGTTTTATTTCATGGTCGTGGAGGCACGGTTGGTCGAGGCGGTGCACCTGCTGCACAAGCCTTGCATTCGCAGCCACCGGGTTCACTCAAAGGGGGCCTTAGGGTGACAGAGCAAGGCGAAATGATCCGCTTTAAATTTGGCTTACCCAATGTGGCATTGCAAAGCTTAAACATATACGCGGGTGCGGTGCTGCAAAGTAACTTATTACCACCGCCAGAGCCCAAAGATGAATGGCGCGAAGTCATGGCATTAATTAGTGATGTATCGTGCGAGCACTACCGCAATGTGGTACGCTACGATGAAAACTTTGTACCTTACTTCAGAATGGCAACACCAGAATTGGAGCTATCTAAATTGCCATTAGGTTCAAGGCCAGCTAAACGTAATCCTAATGGTGGGGTAGAGAGCTTACGCGCTATTCCGTGGATATTTGCGTGGAGTCAAAATCGTTTAATGTTACCTGCATGGTTAGGCGCATTAAGTGGACTTAAAGCAGCGCTTGAAAAATATGGGATTGAAACCCTAAGCGAAATGAGTTTGCAATGGCCTTTCTTTCGAGCTCGTTTAGAAATGCTAGAAATGGTATTTAGTAAAGCGGATAACTGGTTAAGTGAGCACTACGATAATGCGCTGGTGGAAGACATGTATAAACCTTTAGGTGTTGCCTTACGTGAGGAATTAGCTGAGGCGATAACCTTAGTGCAATCATTGAGCCCGCAAAAAAGTCTATTAGCCGACCAACCTTGGATCAAAGAGTCTATTGGGCTTAGAAATCCATACACAGATCCCCTTAACGTGTTACAAGTTGAGCTATTACGTCGCTCTCGTGGCGATGATAAAGGTAATGAAAGCGATATAGATAATGCCTTAATGATCACCATGACGGGGATTGCAGCGGGTATGCGAAATACAGGTTAATCCAAAATTAGATTAGTTTTAAAGGGAACACGCGACGTGTTCCCTTTTTTTACGCTGAATAGGCTGGTATTTCGTTTGCCAACCTTTTACACTACTTGGCCATTGAACAAATAAAAACTATTATGGCTTCAGCAACTTTTAAAGTGCAACATAATACAGCACTTAGCAATTCACACATCTCATTAAACGTAGCGCAAACCCAAGCATTACGTAGTCAATTAAAAACTCAACGCGGTATTTTACATTCAAGCGATATTAAAGCGCTTTGTACTGAACTTAATGTCAGCGAAGATACTTTATTGCAAGGCTTGGTGCCTATGGCTTCTGAATTTTCAGTTGCACCTATTTCCAAGTTTCATGTCGGCGCAATTGTTAAAGGGCTTAATTCACAAGGAAATACCACTTTTTACTTTGGTGCCAATGCTGAGTTTGATCATCAAGCACTTAGTTTAGTGGTGCATGGTGAGCAATCAGCAATTAATAATGCGTGGTTAAATGGCGCTAAGAAAGTGCTGAAAATAGCCATTAGTGATGCACCATGTGGGTATTGCCGTCAGTTTATGAATGAATTGGCTGATGCAAAAGAGCTTGATATTTTACTGCCAGCACAAAACTTTAAATTAGCAGAGCTATTACCGCATTCATTTGGACCAACCGATTTAGGCAATGAGCACAGCTTATTTAACCCAGCAGAGCAAACTAAGTGCTTTAAAGAGACAGACCTTGATGAAAAGCTGATGAGTTATGCTTTAGCGGCTTATGTTCCATACAGTCAAAATTACAGTGCGGTAAAAATAAGCACGTTCGAAAATGGTGACTTTTATGGCAGCTATGCTGAAAATGCAGCATACAGCCCGAGCTTATCGCCATTGCAAAGCGCGGTGAGTCAATTGTTTGTAGCAGGACTAAGTTTTGATAAGCAAACAGTAAAATCAATTACTTTATTAGAAACTGCTGGTCATGAAAACCAATCAGGGGTAGCAAAAGCAGTGTTAGCAAGCTTTGATAGCTTACCAACACTTGAGGTTATTAGCGCAACATTAGCCAAGTAACACTTTAGCGGCTTCAAGCACCACGGCAACAGACTTTTTCTCAATCTCGCCGTGGTCCACGTTTGGAATTTCTTGACGTGTTCTATTTACTAATACACCTGCAACACAAGCGGCTTGTAAGCCAAGTGCGGCACACATGGTAAATAAAGTAGCTGATTCCATTTCATAGTTCATTACGCCCAATTTTTGCCATTCTTCACAGCTACCTTGTAATGATTTAGGTACGTAGCCAGAATGCGTATCATAACGCTCTTGACCTGGGTAGAAGGTGTCGCTCGAAGCAGTTATACCAATATGGAAATCGATATTAAGGTTTTCACAGGCTTTTACCATAGCTTGAGTAGCAAAAAAATCAGATACGGCAGGATAGCACAGCGGTGCAAAGTGCTGACTCGCGCCATCTAATCGTACCGAAGCTTGGCTAATTAAAATATCGCCTTCGTTAATGTGCGGTTGAATTGCACCTGTTGTACCAATGCGAAGAAAGCTACGTACGCCTAGTTGTGCCAGTTCTTCAACGGCAATTGAAGTTGAAGGGCCGCCAATACCGGTTGAGCATACCACTACAGAGTGACCGTTTAATTGGCCTAAATAAATGTGAAACTCACGCGTTTGAGCAAGGCAGGTTGGATTATCTAAGAACTGTGAAATACGTGCTGCACGATCTGGATCGCCTGGAACAATTGCCAGTTTTGCACCTTTTAAATCATCAATACACAGTCCTAAGTGAAATACCTTTTCCATAACTAAGCCTTTTTAATAAGAATTGTTGTCAATTTACCATGATTACGAGAAACATAAGTGAAGTACAGGACGGATGTCCGTATTGACTTAATTTGATTTATTCACCAACTCTGAATATTCAATCAATGAAAAAAATTACTAGAAAAATGAGCCAGTTGACTTGTTTGCTCAGACACTATATTCATACCTCATAGCAAACCAATAGCTAGGCTAAAGAGTCGGTAGCTATAATTTAAATTGTTTATATTCAATTGGTTAGTAAGTTGGTTTGGTTTTTATTTACCACTAACCTAAGAGAGCAAAACAAAGCGCCTTGTGATTTTTAGCATACTATGCAAATTATCTAAAATTAATTCAGCGTGCGATGTTTTGCATAACTACTCAATAATAGACAAGATATTCAGATTGAAAAAGGGTTTACAATGAGCACACAATTTCAAGCATTTAAAGATAAAGTTGAACACTGTTTATGTGCACCTGGCGACGGTGTTTTTACGGTCAATACGGCTAAAGAACGCAAAGCAGCGCTTAGAAATAAATTATATGGGCAAACTGAAAATGTCGATGTTTTATGGCGTGACTCACTTAACGAGCTACCTAATTCACCACATAAAGCAGTAATGCTAGGCATTAGCTCTGATTGCGGTGGTGGGATTTTACGTGGCGCTAACTGGGGGCCTTTATTTTTACGCTCAGCATTGATTGATCAACAAACACAGTGTCGTTCGTTTGATTTAGGTGATGTACGTGTAATACCGCATTTATTACACGATAAGTATTTAAATGAGGCCACTATCACTAATTGCCAAAAGGCCCTATACGGAAATGACAATAACGATCATTATGTAAGCCCATTGTCTATTACTGAAGATGTGTGTGATAGCTTTTATGCGACATTCCAAGACAAAGGTATTTTTGGTATTGGCGGCGACCACTCAATTAGCTACCCGTTAACAAAAGCGTATTTAAAAGCCAAACGCGAGCAAGGTAAACGTACGGCAATTATTCATTTCGATGCTCACACCGACTTACTCGTAGAGCGTTTGGGCATCGACTTATGTTTTGGCTCTTGGTGCACACATATTTTAGAATTCTTACCAGCGCCGCATCATTTAATTCAATTTGGTATTCGCTCAAGTGGCAAGCCTAAATCACATTGGGAAAGTACTTTTGGCGTAAAACAGCATTGGGCTGCTGACATTATAGAGCGTGGCGCAGCTGCGGTTGCGGCTGATGCTATTGCGCAATTAAAAGCAGACAAGGTCGATGAAGTGTATGTAAGCTTTGATATTGATGCCCTCGATGCCGAGTTTGCATCAGCAACAGGTACACCCGAAGAAAATGGCTTAACGCCACAACACGCACTTGATATTTTGTCAGCGATTGCTGATGAATTCCCTATAACGGGGGCTGATATGATGGAGATAGCTCCGTTTACTGACAGCTCTTTAGTGGGTCAATCAAGCTCTGAGACGACACTAAGAGAAGGCGCTAAAATTTCAGCGTTTTTAATTAACGCAATGAACCGCTAATTTCAAAAGCTAAAAATTGGCTATTTGCAAATAACCCGCTATATTTAATTGGCTTTTATTGAAAAGTGACGTCTTAAATTTAATAGAGCGGGTTATTGTGATTAAGTGGTGTTTTGTATTATTACTCATTGTAAGCCAATACTGTGCAGCTAAACTCACTGTTGTAACAGAGAATTTTGCACCTGCGCAGTATCTTGATGCGAACAACAATTTAGTCGGTGATGCTGCCGATATAGTACGATTAGTGCTTGATAGTGCTGGGATTGATTATTCAATTTCAGTAAACGATTGGAGCATGACTTATAATATTGCATTGAGAGATCCACAAACCTGTATCTTCTCAATCTCTCGCTCACCTGAGCGTGAGAGTAGCTTTGTTTGGTTTGCTAAATTAGCTCAATTTGATACTAACTTCTACTCACTTAAGAGCAAAGGCATTGTGCTAACAAGCCTTGATCAGGCGAAGCAATATAGAATTGCAGTATTAAAAGATAATTACAGCCACCACTATTTAATCTCCCAAGGCTTTAAAGAAAACGAAAATTTAATGCTTTTTAATAGCTTTGATAATATTTTTAAAATAATTAGAGCGCGAAGTTCCAGCATTGATTTGGTTGTAATACCTGCACAGAGAATAAATCATGAACAGTCCCACTTATTAAATGAACTACAGCTCGAGCCATTAATGCCCATCAACGTCAGCCAAGCTCCCTTATATTTTGCGTGTAACAAAAACCTACCTAATAAATTAAAGCAGCAACTTAGCAAGGCCTTTGCTTTGTATGAATCGCAACTATAAATATTAAGAAAATAATATTATATAAATATCAATTGCCCTGTTTATAAAAGCGGCTATAATCCAGCTGCTTTTGCTAATAAAAGCGATTATTTTGGAGTTATAAATGGGTGATTTAATCGGGATTGCATTATTAATCTTGATGAGTGCGTTATTTGCGATGTCAGAAATTTCGATTGCCGCTTCACGCAAAATAAAGTTAAGAGTTATGGCCGACGAAGGAAATGTGCAAGCGCTGGCGGTTTTAAAGCTGCAAGAGCAGCCCGGGGCTTTTTTTGCCATGATCCAAATTACGCTCAATGCGATTGCCATATTAGGTGGGATTGTTGGTGAGCAGGCATTATCGCCTTACGTGCAAGAAATACTGCAATTATTTTATCAGGGGCCGTTACTTGGTCAAATTAGCTTTTTACTGTCGTTTTTAATTATTACCTCATTATTTATATTATTTGCTGATTTGCTCCCAAAGCGATTAGCAATGATTTTACCTGAAGCTGTTGCTGTGCGTGTAGTTACAATTATGCGATGGGTGACTTTCGCGCTAACACCCTTGGTATTATTTTTTAACGGCTTAACCAACATCGTATTGCGGGTGTTTAAAGTACCCAGTGAGCGTGAGGATATTGTTACTACTGAAGATATTGTTGCCATGATGGATGCTGGTGCTGAGTATGGCAGCCTTCAACAGCAGGAATATGACTTAATTGGTAATGTATTTGATTTAGAAGCGCGCTTTTTATCAAGCGTGATGTCGCCACGAGAGCAAATAGTTTACTTTGATATTGATGAGTCGAGTGAAGATATAGCCAATAAAATTATAGAGCATCCACATAATCACTTTTTAGTGTGTAAAGGCAACCTTGATAAGTTAATTGGCTCGGTTGAGTCAAAAGATATTTTACGCCAAGTGCTTAAAGGTGAGGCGGCAAATATTAATGCGGATATGCTTGATAAAGATATTTTTTACTTACCAGAAACACTGAGCTTATCTGAGTCGCTAAATGCGTTTAAAACTGCGGTTCACCCTTTTGCTGTGGTGGTCAATGAATATGCGCTAGTGGTTGGAATCGTGACAGTTAAAGATTTAATGAAAGGCTTTATGGGTGATTTAATCACGCACCAAAGTGAGGAGCTAATCATTGAGCGTGATGCTAACTCTTGGTTGGTCGATGGTTTAACACCTATTGTTGAATTAGCTAAGGTATTAGAAATTGATGAGTTTCCTGATCAAAACCATTATGAAACGGTCGCTGGGTATTTAATTTACACCATGAAGCATATTCCTAAACGTGCAGAATTTATTGTATTTTCAGGCTTTAAATTTGAAGTAGTGGATGTAGAAGGCATTCGTATTGAGCAGTTACTCGTCTCTAGAATAAATCCTGAGAGCGAGTAACAGTCGCTAAAATTATATAATTGATTAACGGCAGTCAATGTATTTGCATTGGCTGCCTTTTTTATGGAGGTCACTGATATAGTTTAACTATTGTTTGAGTTAATTTTGTGACAACTATAATCAATTGTAAAAATGTGTAAATGTTGCCCATTAGCTATTTTTAATTGTTGTACTATAGTTTAGAATGATCGTTCATTCTAAACTAAAAGGTATTTAACATGCAGCGTTCCCGCATCGCTTTTTTTGTATTTTCAGCCCTCGTTGGTTCTGTTGCTTTAAGTGGATGTGATCAGGTAGCTGAGCAACCTAAGGCTTCTGCTCCTGCAGCAACACCCGTTGGTGTTGTCACATTAAACAGCCAAGCAATTACACTTAAAAAAGAATTACCTGGTCGTGTAAGTGCGTTTCAAATTGCTGAAATTCGTCCTCAGGTAAGTGGAATTGTGCAATCACGCTTATTTGAAGAGGGGACTCAGGTTGAGAAAGGCCAAGCACTTTACCAAATTAATCCCGATATTTTTGAAGCCGAATTAGCAGCCAGCAGAGCGGCGGTTGCTCGCGCAGAAGCCAGTATAGCCAGTAGTAAATCTAAAGCGTCGCGTTACAAAGAATTATTAGCAATTAAAGCTGTAAGCCAGCAAGATTTTGACGAAGCCGATGCAGCTTCTAAGCAAGCCTCTGCAGAATTATTAACGGCACAAGCGCAATTAAAAAGCGCGCAAATCAACCTTGATTATAGCCATGTTTCTTCGCCAATTAGCGGCCAAATTAGTAAATCAAGCGTTACTGTAGGCGCATTAGTTAGCGCAGGTCAAACAAGTGCGCTGGCAACAGTTACACAGCTTGATCCTATTTATGTAGATTTAACCCAATCAAGTAATGAGTTAACTAAACTCAAAAGAGCGCTGGCATCAGGTGCTTTAGGTGTCGACTCTACAACACAAACCGATGTAGAACTAATAATGGAAGATGGCTCAGTATATCCTCATAAAGGTACATTACAGTTCTCTGAAGTAACGGTTGATCCAAGTACTGGGTCAGTGACTTTACGTGCTAAATTTCCAAACCCTGAAAAGCTATTACTACCAGGTATGTATGTGCGTGCTGAGGTGGTTGAAGGTGTTAAGTCAGACGCAATATTAGCTCCTCAACGTGGTGTGAGCCGTAATACCAAAGGTGAACCTACAGCTATGGTTGTTAGCAAAAACAACACCGTTGAAAGCCGTGTATTAAAAGTAGAGCGTACTTTAGGCGCTAATTGGTTGGTGAGCGAAGGCTTAGCCGATGGCGACCAATTGATTGTGGAAGGGCTACAAAAGATTCGCCCAGGAGCACCAGTTACGGCAACCGCTGCTCAGTCTTCTGCAAATAACAGCCAATAACGGAGAGTTTTATGTCACGATTTTTTATCGATAGGCCTATTTTTGCTTGGGTATTGGCAATTGTTGTTATGCTTGCGGGTATTATTGCCGTTAAAAGCCTACCCGTTGCCCAATATCCGTCTATTGCGCCACCAGCGATTACCATTACGGCTAACTACCCTGGTGCATCTGCACGTACTTTAGAAGACTCGGTGACTCAGGTTATTGAGCAAAAAATGAAAGGCTTAGATGGCTTGTTATATATGTCATCAACCTCACAGTCGAGCGGATCAGCAACACTGACGCTAACATTTGATGCCGAGACCGATCCAGACATTGCCCAAGTACAAGTGCAAAATAAGTTAGCGACCGCTACGCCATTATTGCCTGAAGAAGTACAGCGCCAAGGTGTGGTAGTGGCTAAATCATCATCAAGCTTTTTACTGGTTGTTGGTTTTGTGTCGCAAGATGGCAGTATGACTAATATTGATATTGGAGACTATGTATCGTCGAACGTGCAAGACATTGTGTCACGTGTAGATGGTGTGGGTGAAGTGGAGTTATTTGGCTCTCAATATGCAATGCGTATTTGGCTCGATCCGGCTAAATTACAAAACTATAAGCTAACCCCAAGCGATGTATCAGCAGCAATTAAAGCACAAAATGCACAGGTGTCAGCAGGTCAACTCGGTGGTATGCCGTCACTTGCTGGGCAGCAGCTTAATGCGACTGTAACTGCACAAAGTCGATTACAAACACCAGAGCAATTTAGAGATATTTTAGTAAAAACCAACAGCGATGGCTCGGCTGTTCGCCTGCAAGATGTTGCCGAAGTTGAACTGGGCGGTGAAAGCTACGGTGTGGTTGCTCGTTTTAATGGTAAACCAGCATCGGGACTCGGTGTAAAGTTAGCCAGTGGCGCTAATGCACTTGATACCGCGCAAGGAGTAAAGGATGCACTTGAAGAGCTTAAGCCTTTCTTCCCACAAGGGCTTGAAGCGGTTGTGCCTTATGACACGACTCCCTTTGTTGCACTTTCAATTGAAAAAGTAGTACATACTTTAATAGAAGCCGTAGTACTAGTGTTTGTTGTTATGTACTTATTTTTACAAAACTTTAGAGCAACTATTATCCCTACTATAGCCGTTCCTGTGGTACTGCTAGGTACGTTTGGCGTTCTATTTACCTTTGGGTATTCAATTAATACGCTCACTATGTTTGCGATGGTATTGGCCATAGGTTTGCTGGTAGATGATGCGATAGTGGTAGTTGAAAACGTAGAACGTTTAATGACTGAAGAAAAACTCTCTGCAGTCGAAGCAACTCGAAAGTCTATGGATGAAATTAAGGGCGCGCTTGTGGGTATTGCCATGGTGCTGTCGGCGGTATTTATCCCTATGGCATTTTTCAGTGGCTCTACAGGGGTTATTTACCGTCAGTTCTCTATAACGCTGGTAACAGCAATGGGGTTATCGGTATTAGTGGCGCTTATTTTAACACCTGCACTGTGTGCTACGTTATTAAAACCGAGTCATGTGCATACTGATGGTAGCTTTATAGGTCGTTTTTTCTCAGGCTTCAACCGTGGTTTTGATAAAACTAATAGAGGTGCACAAGGCTTTGTTGGGCGAATGATCAAGCACTCTAAACGTTATTTGCTTAGTTATGTTTTGATTGTCGGTGGTATGGTCACTATTTTTTCAAGCTTACCTACTGCTTTTTTACCGGACGAAGACCAAGGTATTTTGTTTAGCCAAGTAATGCTGCCAGCAGGTTCTACTACAGAGCAAACGCTTGAAGTGGTTAAAAAAGTAGAAAACCACTATTTAGAAGAACAGTCAGAAGCCGTTGCTTCAATCTTCACAGTTACCGGTTTTAGTTTTGCAGGCTCAGGACAAAACTCAGCCATTGGTTTTGTGAGCTTAAAGCACTGGGATGAGCGCCAACGTGACGACTTATCAGTTGGGGCGGTTGCAGGAAAAGGCATGGGCTATTTTTCAACGATAAAAGAGGCGCTTGTATTTGCATTCCCACCTCCGGCAATTATTGAACTTGGCACTGCCAACGGCTTTAATATGTTTTTACAAGACCGGGTTGGTTTAGGTCACGATGAGCTATTAAAGGCGCGTAATCAGTTATTGGGTATGGCTAGTCAAAGTCCAATACTGGCAGGTGTTCGTCCAAACGGGCAAGAAGATATGCCTGAATTACAACTGGATATTGATCTTGCAAAAGCAGAAGCCCTTGGTGTATCACAAGGTGATATTAACAGTACGCTTTCTACTGCTTGGGGTAGCAGTTATGTGAACGATTTTATCGACCGTGGCCGTGTTAAAAAGGTATATCTGCAAAGTAAGGCCGATGCGCGCATGGTGCCTGAAGATCTCAATAAATGGTATGTGCGAAATAAAAGCGGCGACATGGTGCCATTCTCAGCGTTTGCTAGTTCATATTGGTCATATGGCTCGCCTCGTTTAGAGCGCTATAACGGCTTTTCAGCTATGGAAATTCAAGGTAGTGCTGCGCCTGGTTACAGTACAGGTGAGGCTATGGATGAAATGGAGCGCTTAGTTAAGCAGTTACCTAATGGTATTTCCTCTGAATGGACTGGTATTTCATTCCAAGAACGTTCAAGTGGTGGTCAAGCGCCGCTTCTTTATGGTCTTTCACTATTATTTGTATTTTTGTGTTTAGCTGCACTTTATGAAAGTTGGTCTATCCCATTTGCAGTAATGATGATTGTACCTCTGGGTATATTGGGGGCTGTTATGGCTGCTTTCTTAGGTAACTTATCAAATGATATTTACCTTCAAGTTGGCTTATTAACCACCATAGGGCTTGCCTCTAAAAATGCGATATTAATTGTTGAATTTGCCACCCATAAAATGGATGAAGGCTTAAGTTTGGTAGATTCAGCCATTGCAGCTGTACGACTTCGTTTACGTCCTATTTTAATGACCTCAATGGCATTTATCTGTGGTGTTTTACCGCTTGCAATAGCCTCGAGTGCAGGCTCTGGTGCTCAAAACGCCTTAGGTATTTCAATTATAGGCGGAACACTTGCAGCTTCATCACTGGTGGTAATTTTTGTACCGTTGTTTTTTGTTTTGGTACGTAGACTGTTTTCAGGTAAAGCTAAAACCACCTCGCAGGAGGAAGTTTAATGAGTGTAAGAACAATTAGTTTTAGTGCTTTAACTTTAGCCATTTTATCTGGATGTCAGTTAGCTCCTCAGCAAGAAGCGCTTAATTTACCTGTCCCTGATGCGTATGCATCAGAGGCAGGCAAAGGACAAGTTTCGTCATTAAAATGGCAGCAGTTTTTTAATGATGAAAAGCTCAAAGCACTGATATCATTAAGCCTTGAGCACAATAAAGACCTGCAAATAGCAGCACTTAATGTGCAACGAGTGCGTGGTTTATATCAGATCGAAGATTCAGCGTTATATCCTTCGCTCGATTTCAATGCATCAGGCAGTCGTCAGCGCTTGCCAGCTGATTTATCAGCAAGTGATCAGCCTCAAATTAGCTCCCAATACAGTGCAACTGTGGGCATGACTGCTTATGAATTAGATTTATGGGGCAAAGTGCGTAATCAATCTGAGCAAGCATTACAAACGCTTTATTCTACGCAGCTTAGTGAATATAGCATGCAGGTATCGTTAATTTCTGAACTGGCAAATGCGTGGCTTAATTATGCGACCGATCAGCAATTACTTGCTTTAGCTCAAGAGACGTTGTCATCGCAGCAAGCTTCTTTATCTTTAACGCAGAAAAGTGTTGATTTAGGGGCTACCTCTGAAATTACCCTAGAGCAATTAAAAAGTACCGTAGCTACTGCAAAGGTTGATATTGCAAAGTATAAGCGTTTATTAAAACGTGATAAAAATGCGCTTGATTTATTAGTAGGTAATCCGGTGGGGCAGGACTTACTACCGACTAAAGAGTTGAACTCATTACTTGATTTACCGGCTGTTCCTGTCGGCCTTCCGTCTGATTTACTAACACAGCGTCCTGATATAAAAGCGGCCGAGCATCAATTATTTGCCGCAAATGCCAATATAGGGATTGCGCGGGCAGCGTTTTACCCAAGTATTAGTTTAACAGCCAATGCAGGAACAGCATCACGTGATTTAAGTAATTTATTTGATGCAGGATCAGGTACGTGGAGCTTTATGCCGTCGGTAAATTTGCCTATTTTTAATATGGGACGTAACCAAGCTAATTTAGATGTCGCTAATGCAGAGCAACAAGTTGCTGTAGCAACGTATCAGCAAAAAATTCAGCAAGCGTTTCGTGAAGTTGCTGACGTGCTTGCTGATAGAGAGGGTTACAATGCCCAATTAAGCGCACTTGAACAGCTACTACAAAGCCGAAAAATAACCTATGACTTGTCACAGGCGCGATACGATAAAGGGGTCGATAGCTTTTTACAAGTGCTCGACGCTCAGCGAACTTGGTATAGCGCAAAGCAACAACTGATCACCGGTCAACAAGCTTTGCTTGCAAGTCAAATTAATTTGTACAAAGCCGTTGGTGGTGGGTGGGAAGTAACTACCGATCAAAGTAATTAGCATGCATTAAACCGGTGAGTTATGGCTGGTTTATCTGTAGTAAAGTGATACCGTTTAACGTTTACCTCTTTATTATCAAGGGTAAACGTTAGACGTTTCGAGTCTAGTGACTCGATAATGGAGTTTCGAATGAATTCTAAAAATAAAAAACACCTTGATCCGGTGCAAGCACAAGCGCGTCGTGAACAGGTATTAACAGCGGCTGCTGATTGCTTTCATCGCAAAGGTTATCATGGCGCAGGTATGGCTGAAATAGCAAGAACAGCAGGTATGAGCGCAGGCCATATTTATAACTATTTTGATAGTAAAGAAGCAATAATCGAAAGTATTATTGAAAAAGATATGGAAGAAATGTTCTCCATATTTCAAGAGTTTGAAGATCAACCTGGTGATATTTTAACTGTGTTACTTGATGGTCTACATCATGGCGTACAGCGTCATATGGACACTGGGGCCTGCGTTATTGACCTAGATATGATGGCAGAGGCGAGTAGAAACAAAAAAGTTGCTTTACTACTACGCGAGGCTGACACGCAAGCACGTAACAGAATGCGGGATTTATTAGTGAGTGAAAGCAGTTTAATAAAATCACACTCAGAGCAAGAATTAGAGAGCCGTATTAATGTGATTTTTTCAGTGATGGCAGGATTGTTATTACGAAAAATGCTGTTTCCTGAGTTAACAGAAGAAACCGTGCTTATCGCACTACGTCCAGCAATGAAAACATTACTTATGCCATTTGATAAAAATTAGAATAAGAATGAGCAGAGGAAAATTAGGCTAACCTTTTTGTGGGTTAGCCTAAATGTTATTCATTAATAACGCTCTATTGACCATTGCAGAGCGATTAGAGCAACCAAGATTGAACCTGAAGGCATTAACCACTTTTGATACCAATTATAGTTTCTTAGGTAAATAAGTATTGGTAAACTGAGACACAAAATACTCAGTTGACCCAATTCAACACCGAGGTTAAAAGCAATAATACTTAGCAGCTGGTAGTCTTCTGACAAGCCTAGTTCACCGAGGACACTTGCAAATCCCATCCCATGAAGTAATCCAAAACCAAAAGTAAGCCAGCCTAAACGTATTACGACGGGCCAAACATTATTAAGTGCTGCAAACAATACTGACACTGCAATTCCTAATTCTACCCAGCGACTATTTGGGGAGACAAGGTTCATAGCTGTGGCTGTAAGCGTAATAGAGTGTGCCAGTGTGAACGCGGTGACTATCCATGCAGTGTGTTTTATGATTTTTATTTTAGAGCTACTTCTTTGCCATGTTTTATCTCGTCTTACCAACACGCAAGTAAGTAACAATACAATTAAAAATAAAATATGGTCTATACCAATCCAAATATGTAACACGCCTTGGTAAACATATTGATTGAAGGTTTCTAGGTAGCTTGTTTGTTCAAAATTAAATGCTTGTTTTTGGTTATGATAGTCAAATACACGCGACACACCGTTGATGTTAACGATAGATTTATGGCTAGCATCGCGGTTAAAAAAAGCTGAGTATGTAAGTAAGGTTGTAGTGTTATTATCGCAATAAAAGCGAATAGGAATTTGCAAATAAGGTTGATTAAAGTGAGTATCGAGCTTAAACGGGCCTTCATTATTTAAAAGGCAGGCTTTTAAGTCTTGGGTAAAACTTATGTTTTGTTCAACAAATTGAGTAAGTGAGCTACGTTTTGCTTTTATTTCGGCCCATGTAATTTGCCCATCGTTGTTTAAATCAAGTGCTACTGCATGTTCTAAGTCAGCGATACTGATTTGCCAGTGACCAATATATTGCGTTTTATCTATATTGTTATTTAACACGATATAACTGGTACTTAACTGGTGTGCAAAGCCATTGTTTGTAAAAGCGAACAAACATAAAGCGAAAAAACATAGATAAGTTGATCTCATAGCTTACCTCGTAGCATTGCTTGTGCATCTTTAAGTAACTGCTGATCCATACTCATCTTTGCTTGTTGCCAATTAATGTTTGCCCAGTACAATGCTTTGTCGGGGTTTGGCTGAATATTAATGTAATATTTAGCTAGATCACTGGCGTGGAAAGTATCTTGGCGAATTTCGCGTAAAGAGACTCTTTCAGCCATCATTTTTTGCCATTTTTGCCCGTGTGTTTTTAGATCTTTTTCTGCAATAGCTAGCCTAAGCAACAGCGCATCCTCTAAATTAGTATTATCGTCAACCAATGTGCTTAGGCTGTTAATAATATGCTCAGAGTTATTAAGTCTAAGCTGAATATCAGCCCATAAAACAACAAGGCTCACAGGCATGTTCGATAATTTTATATGATTAATATGAGAGAGTGCTTTTTTATAGTGACCCATTCGGTAACTCATTTCACTTAACACATGCTTGGTTGCAAGATTTGTTTCTTTGTTATCAACTATTTTTAATAGCGATTGATAGCTTTGTTGAACATTTTTGTGTTGGCTTTGTATATCAAGCACACAGGTACTTGCAGTGAGGGTACTTACTAAACCAATTAAAGATATACAGTGTTTTGTTGCTGCTTCAAAACGCCCTTGCGTCATAAAAATATTTGCTAGTAGTAAATGGCTATTAACATGGTTAGGATCGTCATCTATTGCCTCTTTTGCAATATTTATGGCTTGCTCGAATAAATGTTCTTTTTGTAATATACGTGCATACAGATAGCTTACTTCTGAAGTGGGGTTTTCCTGATATAGCTTTACCAAATGTGTTTTAAGGGCCCCTTGTAACCGCTCAGATTGGCCTGAGAATTGACTGTTGTCGAGTAAGTTCTTTATCTCTTCAACAGAAAGAGATGCTTTTAATTTAGTGTTACTAGTTGCAATAACTGCATCATCCTTTGGTACAAAAGGTGCGCCTTGTAGAGTGAGCGGCATTAAAAAGACAGCGATAAAAGTGAATGGCAAATATAAAGGTAAGTGCATTATTTTCTCCTAAAAGTTAGCCTTCCTTGGCTAGTCAGTTGATTGATTAATTTCCGTTTGCTGAAATCAGATCACCAACATCAGTATCTGTATTGGTAAATACTCTACCATTCACAGACAATGGCTCAGCCGTAGGCTGTTGATTTAAAGCATCCGTAGCAAACTGTGCAAATTCAACTTGCAACGCTTCAATAGTGATGCTCACAGTGGCGTTTACTTGTGAACTTATGCCATCGCTTACGCCAAACATAAAGCTGTCTGTACCTGTTGTCTCTTTATTAGGGGTGTAAGTAAAACTACCATCGCTATTTACTTCAACAACACCTAACGTAGGCTCACTTGATAGTGAGTAACTTAATGTGTCGCCATCTATATCAGTGGCTCTGAGCATATCAGAGATACTGACCTCTGTTTGAGTGGTGAGTATTACATCACTTGCTGAGGGCGCAGAGTTGGTTATAGTTGGTGATTTATTTTTGTCGTCATCGTTACTGCATGCTGCCATAATCAGGCTTACAGATAGTATACAGACATGACGTAAATTTAGATTATGCATTAGTTCACTCCTTATTTAGAGCCTGCAAGCGGCGTTGCAAGGTAAGGGAATGTGGCATTCATCATTGATGCATTAACAGGTGCGCCATCAGTAAATGGCACAGTGCCTACGTTTGCATCTTCTGGAGTACACAGCCCTAAATCAGTATCTGTACCTGCAACGGGGATAGGGTGGCACAAACGCCCCATTACAACTCGTAGCGCAATATCTACAACATCATCACCAGGGCGTCGTCCATTCGGGAAACCAGCTAAGTCGTCACCTGCAACGCCAAATGCTGATTGGTCGGCCTGCGCAGTCGCTGCAATAGCGGTATTTAGACGCAGCATTTCTGAAGGTGTTACCGTTGCTTGTTGGTTTACCCCTGCAAAGCCTGTCAAAAATGCAGTAATTAAATCTGTGCGTGGAAAATTAGTGGGCGCAAGAGTCTCTAGGCTAGCACCTAGTGTTGTATTAACCGCATCTTTAAATAAGATATTCAGAAGCTCGGGTAAAGAGGGGTGTGATACATAATCTAAAAATTGTCCATCGTCTTTAGGGTGAGATGTTGAGAATGTATCTTTATCTTTAATGCCAATTACAAGCTCATTGACTAGCGGGTTACCTAATCGAGAAACCTGAGTCAATGCCCCTCCATTAACCGCATTATTTGCAAATTTTGCATTAGGGTTAAGCACGCGAGCTTGAGGTAAACTAGCTGTTGTCCACGAACCAATGACTTGATTACCTTCGCCTACAATGCAGGCTTTTGGTACTTCAATAGCTATTGACGTAACATTTTTGTCTGCGAGATCATCATTATCGGCTGATTGGGTTATACCGCCTGGGAAACCTCCACCATCGGCTGCCCCTGGCGAGCTGTCACCTTCAACTGGAACATAATTAACTAAATCAAAAGTTTTACCTAAGTTAACTACAAATGGGTCTTTACGTTGACCGACAAAAACTCTCGCCATGCCTTCACAGTCGGGTATGGCAACTTGATAGACAAACTGATCAGCATAGGCTTGATATTCTGTCATCGATCCAAAGGTTTTATTACCTACATAATCAAGTGGTTTAGAGAACGAGCTAGAGTTTGTAGTGGTATTATTTAGGGTTGTGGTAGTGCCAGTTCGTTGTGGTCCGCTGATCATGGTCATACTGTAGGACTCGCTAAAGTTTACAGCAGCGTCATTACCTGCAGAGATGCCGCCAACATTTTTAAGAGGTACTGAAACGGTCCGCTGATTACCCTCTGGTCCTACAGTCAGTTGTACCCCTTGATTATCATTTGGCAGCATACTTTCAAAGTTAAACGCAAATGTAATATCTTCTATAGCATCTCCATCATTGTCAATGTGGATGCTATAAGTAGCATCAGGGTCCATTGCAAAGTAATTTGGGCCACCATAAGCATCCTGTAAAGGAATGTAGTTTGCGATGAGGGTTACGTAATCGCCTCGGCCTTGCTCATAACTATTAAATATATAAAAATCGGTAGAGTCTAAAGTTGGGAAGCGGCTTATATTTGGTGCTTCTCTATGGCTAGATGCTTCACTTGGTGCACTTATAAATGTACTGCATACCATTACTGCAAGTATTGATGGAGTAAAAGCTTTCATGACTTTGTCCTTTAGTTTTGTTTGAAGTCATAGCTAATAACGGACAGGATAGTTAAGTGGATGCAAAAAAGTTAAAAGTATTTATTTTTTGTTACTTTTTATGCTGATCGCTTGAAGTAAAGCGACCAGCATCAGTTTATAAAAGTACTAATTCTGTGGTGTATAGTATCTCAGTAGGTAAACCATTCGGTGAACCGCCAACGGGTTCTAAACTAACCGCTAATAATGTTATGTCGGTTGCTTTAAATAGTTTACTTTTGAGAATAGTTTTATCGCCATTTTTGGGTAATAAACCAAGGGAGACAGGGGTATCTTGCCCTTTAAGTATCATCCACAGTTCGTAGTCTCTATCTGTTCGCGCTATTAGTTGGTTACTCGCTTTAATAGAGAGCTTATGGTTACTTACATTTATAAACCACAACGGTTGCTCAGTTTGATTTTTTACTAAAGCTATTTGTTGTGTCTGCTTACTGTTGGTAGTAGGTTGAGTAACTAAAACAGCTAAAATAATACATGCGGCGGTCGCTAAAAATGACCATGCACGCCAAATAGAAGGTTTTATTATTAGCTGTGATTTTTCTAATTGTGGTTTATTTTCGATACGCCGCATTATCTCATGCCATGTGGCATCTGATGGTGTTTGTGGGCTAATAGCACTCGCTAGGTTATTAAGGTTTTGCTCCCATATATTGGTCGCTTCTCTCGCTTTATTTGAAACTAGCATGAGTCGCTGAAAACGTTTACGCGCCAAGCCTGTTAATGTGCCAAGTACATACTCTGCAGCAAGCGAGTTAAGTAATTCTGGTTTGTTATAGTTCATATTGTTAAACACCTTTGTAACTGTACTAAACCTCTGCGAATCCAGCTCTTAACTGTTCCTAATGGTGTGTCAATATGATTCACGAGTTCTCTATGGCTTAACCCTTTGTAGTAGGCAAGGTGGATAGCATGCTTTTGTTGTGGTTCTAGTTGTTCGATACAGTCGACTAATTTAGTGTTTTCATCATAATTGACATCAACGATGTGAGTATCTTGTTGATTCTCAGCTAAGGGTTCTTCCTTACGGACTTTATAATACCTGAGTAGATCAAGGCTTCTGTAGCGAATAATACTAATCATCCAGCTTATTACAGTTCCTTTGGAGGCGTTATACTCAGACGCATTATGCCAAACTTTAATAAAGGCATCTTGTAGTGCTTCTTCAGCATGAGCTCTGTTAGACAACATATTAAAACTAATTGCAAAGAGTTTGCCGCTCGTTTTCTGATATAAACGTGAAAAAGCATGTTTGTCTCCTTGTGCTGTTGCACACAGCAAAGAAAGTAATTCGTTATTTTCCATAATTATCCTATTTTTTATTATTAGTATTAGAACGAGTAAACACGATATTTAGATGCAAAAAGTTGAAAATTAAAATTTATCAAAATTTTTTATATAGATAGCAATCAAAGAGCATAGTATGCTTTTATCATACTGTGAATAATTTATTCGATGAGATGTAAAAACTGCATACCATGTTAATCTTTCTTATGTTGATTTAACTTAGAACTATCGATACAGAGCAGGTAGCTAGCTAAGTTACTACCTAAGTTTACTATGGCATAATGATTGCTGGATATGATGATCATTTAAAAGTGTAACACCAATAAAAAGGAAAAATTATGTGGGCTGCAGTAAGTTATCTTGTAACAGCATTGGTATTTATAGTATTGGGATTAACGGTTAACTCCATTTACTTTGCAGTTGTGTTTTTTTGGACCGCACTTTCGCTACTATTAGTCAGCGGCGCTTATTTTTTCAACGCAGGGAAAGTATTTAGAAAACGCGAAAATGGCGTTATCCCTTTTTACATTCGCTGGGCCTTTGTGCCTTTTTTATTAGGTGCGCAAATTTATAATGCATGGTCACGTAAGCGTGACAAAGTACCGCCTATTCAGCAAATAAATGATAACCTATTTTTAGCATGTCGTTTATTCCCCTCTGATATAGACACATTGAAAGAAAATGGCATTACCGCTATTTTGGACGTTACCTGTGAATTTGATGGCCTTGAATGGACATCTACGCAAGAAAATATCGATTATTTAAATATTCCTGTTCTTGATCACAGTGTGCCTACACACTCACAGTTAAACCAAGCCATTAACTGGATACATCATCATATTAAAAAAGACCGTCGTGTTGTGGTGCATTGTGCATTAGGGCGTGGACGCTCGGTGTTTGTTATGGCGGCATATTTATTGAGTCAAAATAAAGATGCGGATGTGCATGATATTCTTGCACAAATAAAAGAAACACGTGAAACTGCGAACCTTAACAAACGCCAATTACGCCATTTAGTTAAGCGCCACCGTAAGGGGGAGCTACTGATAAAAAACAAAGCGTACTTAATTGCTAATCCGGTTTCAGGCACTAAGTTGTGGTCTGAAAAAGAGCATTTAATTGTTGCGCGTTTATCTGCGTATTACGATTTAACCATTTTAAAAACTACGCCAGAACAAAATGGCATTACATTGGCTAAACAGGCTATAGAAAGCCACCCCGATATTATTATTGCTTGTGGTGGCGATGGAACTGTAACTGAGGTTGCCAGTGTGTTGGTAGGTACGTCTTGTCGATTAGGAATAATACCACTGGGCACAGCAAATGCACTCGCTCATGTATTAATGGGGATAAAATCTAAATTTATTCCTGTTGAGCAAGCATGTGATTTAATCATTGATGGTCAAGCTAACCTTATTGATACCGCGTATTGTAATGATGAGCTGATGCTATTATTAATTGGTATTGGTTTTGAGCATGCAATGATTGAAAAAGCGGATCGAGAGTCTAAAAATAAATCAGGTCAACTTGCTTATTTAAATGGTTTTTTACACTCATTTGGCGAAAATAAAGCGCAACAGCTAATAGTTAAATTAGATGATAATGAGCCTGAGACTATTAATACAAATAGTTTTATTGTGGCAAATGCTGCCCCATTCACTACGTTATTAGCGCAAGGGGGCGGGCAACCCGACCACCGCGATGGGTTATTGGATGTAAATTGGCTAACGCCAAACAAAGATAATGAAACCACGGTATTAAGTATTGCTGAGCTGATGTTTAGCAGTATTACGCAAACGCATCTTGCTATTAACTCGCATTATACCAATGCAAAACGTGTAGAAATAAGCGCAGATGAAACGCTAAATTACGTGATTGATGGCGAGGTTAAATCTGCAGATAAAGTGGTGGTGAGAATTCACCCAGCGTCGTTAAATGTAATATGCCAAGAGCAAACACCTGATTAGAAAGGCGTATGTATTACGCCATTGTTATTTTATGAGCCTTTTATTTTTTAATAGAAGGCCATACAAAACCTGATGTATCAGGTTGTGAGGATTCTGACTGCTTAGTCGGTTTATTTCTAGGCTTACGTAACGGCTTGTTATTAATGGTATGGATATAAAGCGCTTCTACTTTATCTCTTGCCCAAGGCGTTTTACGTAAAAATTTTAAGCTTGATTTTATACTTGGCGAATCTGTAAAACATTTGATATTTACTTGCTCGCCCATTGCTTTGAAGCCTAAACGTTGTTCTAGTTCAACAAGAATTTGCTCTAAAGTTACCCCATGAAGCGGGTTTTTTGGTTGATTATTCATAGTCACACTGCTTTTTTAAACTGCATGTATTGTAGCGTATCCCACCGCATCTTAATAGTTTAGAGATGGCTGACAAATCCCAGATTGTTAATCTTGATTAATTTACAGTAATAGTAGAGGGCTTCTTAGGATAAATAAGGTTACCTTGTTTATCGAGCTTTAGCCAAATTAACTGACTGTTGTTATGTTGGGGGTATTTAGCAGCACAAATAAGGGTAACAGAATGAACTTGCAGTATGGCACCTTCGCTATAGCGTTTATTATCATACCAGCACTCAGTATTAGTGTTTATAAGCTGGGTAGCATCAACAATAGGAAGCGTTTGTATTGTGTTAGCGTAGCTTAAAGCTGAAAAACACAAGCATAAAACAGCAATAATAAAAGTAAAATAATAACGCATGAATAACCTCAAGGTGTTTAAAATAACTACACTTAGCAAAAAAACATGCTAGGGTAAGTAAGACAACTTCAGTAAAACACAGAACAATAAAAAGGTGAACACATATGCTATTTAATCAAACGATGATTGACGAATTTACACTACTTGCCAAATTCCCACGCGAAAGCAAAATGCAGGGCATTAAACTCCATTCAGATGCTGAACCCGCTTTACTGAGCGCAGCACAACGTTTGTTTGATAAAGGCGTTATTGATAGCCCAGATGGCGGTTATTTAACTGATCTGGGCTTAGACTTAATTGAGCACGTCACTGTAATACACAGTGCGTTAAAAAGTTAGTTTGCGTCGGGTTGATTTTCTGGGGCTGCATCAATAAAGGCGGTCAACTCATTACAACGCTGATAAACGGCTGCTATTTTAGGGTAGGCAGCCATATCTACTTTAAAGCGAATGGCATTAAATACCTGTGGCACTAAACATACATCAGCTAAGCTTGGCGAGTCGCCTGCGCAAAATGTATTTTTGCTATCAAGCATGCGTTCTATTTTATCAAAACCAACTTCAACCCAGTGTCGGTACCACTTATTTTTTGCTTCATCATCAACATTAAGTTCACTACTTAAATATTTAAGCACTCGCAAATTATCAATAGGATGGATATCACAGGCAATTGCATAACTTAAATTGCGAATGTGTGCTTTTTGCCAAGCATTACCTTGCAGTAATGGTGTTTCAGGGTATTGCTCTTCAAGGTACTCTAAAATTGCTAGAGATTGACCTAATACGCCGTCTTCTGTTTCTAAAGCCGGTAACAGCCCTTGAGGGTTTTTCTGTAAGTAATCTGTGCTTTGTTGTTCTGATTTTAATAAGTTAACAGGTACCAATTGATGATCAATATTTTTTAGATTTAATGCGATTCGAACACGATACGCTGCAGATGAGCGAAAATAAGTATAAAGCTTCATAATCTTATTATCCTTGATTGCCATTAAAGTGTTTTTTGATTGTGCGCCAGCAATCAGTGTAATTAGCTTGACGCTCTTTACCTTCTAATGCGTATTTAGTCGGCGATATTACATAACGTGACTCAAACATAAACGCCAACGTATTATCGTAGCGTTGTGGCTCTAAATCGGCGTTTGACGCTTTTTCAAATACGTCTGCTTCAGGACCATGCGGCGACATACAGTTATGTAAGCTCATGCCACCTGGCACAAAGCCATGCTCTTTTGCATCATATACCCCTTCTATTAAGCCCATAAACTCACTCATAATATTACGGTGATAGTAAGGCGGGCGGAAAGTGTTTTCAGCCACCATCCAACGCGGTGGGAAAATAGCAAAATCGATATTCGCAACGCCCTCAGTACCCGATGGTGAAGTGAGTACGGTAAAGATTGAAGGGTCGGGGTGATCAAAGCTAACGGTATTCATGACATTAAAGCGAGCTAAGTCGTATTTATAAGGCGCACTATTGCCTGTCCAAGCAACAACATCCAGAGGAGAATGACCAATATCACAACGAAACATATTGCCATTAAATTTAGCAATCAGTTCAAAATCACCCTCAATATCTTCAAAAGCCGCTACTGGATAGTGAAAGTCACGATCATTCGCATAACCGTTGGCACCCACAGGGCCGCGCTCAGCAAGGACATAGGCATGGCCGTAGTTTTCACAAATATAGCCACGGGCAGTGTCGGTTAGTAACATTACTTGAAATTTAATACCACGCGGAATAACGGCAATTTCGCCGGCTTTAATAGTTAAATGCCCAAGTTCTGTTTTAAGTAGTAGTTCACCTTGTTGCGGTACAAATAACATTTCTCCATCGGCATTATAAAAAAAGCGCTTGTCCATGGATTTATTGGCGACATACACATGAATACCAATACCGGCTTGCCCATTCGCGCTGCCATTGGCAGCCATAGTGATTAAGCCATCGATAAAGTCAGTGGGTTCTGCTGGTATATCAATTGGATCCCAGCGGAGCATAGTTGGTGGAGTCGGTACTTCGGTAATGGGAGCGGTTCTAATTAAGCCATTGTCTATGGCTGTATAATCGCCTTGCACAACCGATGGGCGAATACGATACATCCAAGTGCGGCGGTTATCAGAGCGCGGAGCGGTAAATGCAGTGGTACTGAATTGCTCCGCGTATAAATCATATTTTACTTTTTGCGGACTGAATTGCCCAATCGGTAATGCACCAGGCAGCGCTTCGGTTTCAAATTCATTGCCAAAGCCGGTCATGTAGTTTAATCGTGTCGCCATTACAGACTCCTGTGAAAGTGGGGGAGTGTTATGTTTTTGTTATTTACGCTAAGATACTCTCAAGTGAGACTAATATCAAATACACTGCTTATGACCGTTGTAAATAAAAGTGAACAGATAAAAGTCGTATGTAAATAAATAAGTGATTCAATATGAAAATAGATTTAACGACATTTTTACCCTATCAAATAACACACTTAGCAACACAGGTAAGTAATGATTTTTCGAGTATTTATAAAAAAGAGTTTGATTTAACTATTCCTCAGTGGCGAATAATGGCTAATTTAGCGCAATCAGGCCAAAGCACAGCAAAACAGTTATGTATTCAAGCAGATATGGATAAGTCGACAGTATCAAGGGCAGTAAAAACGCTAATAGATGAAGGGCTTATTTATAGTGAGTTAAATAAGTATGATAAGCGCGCTGCATTTTTAATGTTAACTGATAAGGGCATGGCTTTGTATGAAAAAATAACGCCACAGGCATTGCAGTGGGAGCGTGCATTATTAAGCTGCTTGTCGGATGATGAACAAAGCCAGTTAATCGCTATTTTTGAAAAATTAAAAAATAAATTACAGGCATAAAAAAGCCCACAAAGTGGGCTTTTAAATAGACTAATTTAATTAATCAAATTAGAACGTGTAACGAACACCTACACGCATTTCCCATAAAGAGGCATCGCGTTGAACAGATTGCTCAGCACTACGTGCACTGAAGTCTGAGTAGACGTATTGACCTTGATCATTCGTTTTAACTTTAAGCATTCTATTACCTACGAATGAGCCTTTTCTTAATACACCCCAGTCATCGTTTAACATATTAGTTAAGTTATCGATTACGAAGAATGCTTCACCTTTATGGCCGTCCATAAAGCCTGGTAACTCTTGAGTAATTTTAAAGTTAAATTTAACGAACCAATCAGAGTTCTGTTGGTTACGACCTGCGATTTCACCACGCTTAAGACCTTCAGATGCGATAAAGTCGTTAAACTCGTTGATTTCATCAGCACTCATGTCGTAGATCACATTAGGATCGTTTTCAAGCGGTACATATAGCAATTGACGCGAGCGATTAGAGTTTGCGTCACCAAATGCACTATCGCTTCCGTTAAATGTGAAGCTATAAGGTAAACCTTTGTATGCTTCACCAAATAGGTTGAAGCGAGTGTTATAACCATCAAAGAACTCGTGCTTATAACCTAGGTTTAATGTAAAGCGATGTGGGATTTCGTAATCAGAAGATGCCACGCCAGGGTTACCCGGGTTTGATGTTGCTAGGTTACCGTAGTTTGAGCTGGCTACAGAACTAGTCATTGGGTTTACATCATCAGCATCAGTGTAAGCGTAAGAGAACTGCATACTTACGCCGTTATCGAATGCTTTGCTTACTGCTGCTGAAATAATTGATGATGAACCGCTATCACCGTTAACATTAGTCAATAATAGCTCGCCATCACGACCTTCAATTGATTCATACAATGGACGACCGTCAAAACTTACTTCACCAGTAGGGCGAAGTGCGATATCTCGTAATGTAGCTGCATCGCGCTTATCAGTGTAAAGGTAATCTAGAGCAATTACATAATCGTTTTCAGTAGTGTAGGTTGCACCAATCGAATATTTCCATTCTGATGGAATTTCAAAGTTAGGATCTACTGCATTTGTTGTAGCATCACCTGAACCAATTTCAGTATTCGCTACTTTATCAAACATATCTTGTGGAACTTCATAACCTGGCGTACCACCGTTTACATTCGGTGTATCAAATAAATCTACAAATGTTTTAGCATCGTCACCAGTACCTACTACGTAAGAGTTACTGATATCGCCAATTCTAGCTCCGATATTTGTGATGCCATCATTTGAATATGAGTTAGACAACCATACATTTGGGTTACCGCCTGAGAACAAGCCAACACCTGCACGCACTTCTAGTGCATCGGTTGCATACCACTCAAAACCTACACGTGGTTGAATTAAATCAATACCGTCAAACGTTGACTGGTTACTAAAACCGTAGCGATCAGTATAGTTTTGGTTTAATGCTGGTTTGTCATCGCTTGAATAACTATCATAACGAAGACCAAATGTTAATGATGCATCGATATCTGAAAAGCTGTATTCATCTTGTACATAGAATGTATTTTGTGAGTAAGCGAAGTTAGCAGCTGCATCTGTTGGATCATTTGTGCCTGCTGCATTATTGTAATACACAGCACTTGCTATACCTTGCTTGTAATCATCGATAGATGCAAAACGCCACTCACCCTCAGTATGCTGTACGAATTGGTTAAATACTTCTAACTTTTCATACTCAAAACCAGCAGTAATCGTGTGTTGATCAAGGTAGTAAGTACCTGAGAACTTAGCTGTTGTGGTGTCGTAGTTTAAATCATTTGATTGACGAGAGTCATCAGGACCTACGTAAACAGTGGCAGCTTTAGTATTGATTTGGAACTCACCAAAGCTGCTTGCCGCGTCTAAAGATTCAACACGAGCGTCAAGCTCTGATTTACCTAAGCGAACTTCAGTTGAGAAATCATCATTCCAATCAGAGTAAAGTGATGCAACAATTGAAGTAAACTCAGCACCTTGCTCATAAAAGTGGCTGTTAAATGCAAGCTCATCACCATCAGCATCAGATTGCGATAAAGTAAAGCCATCATTGTAGTTATAAATTAGGTTAGCACGGTGATCATCGTTGATGTTCCAATCTAATTTTACTAAGATTTTTTCATCTTCTACTGGTGAGCTTGCTGGTGTAGCACCGGCTTCGTAACCGTAAACATCACGTGTAATCTGTCTAATTTCATCAATTTCTGCAGAAGACACTAAAGATGAATAGTTAAACTGTTTAACACCTTCAAGTTTTTCGTAAGAGGTGAATAAGAAAAGCGTATCATTGATTAGTGGTAAGCCAACGTTGAAACCATAACGCTTTTCACTGAAGTCACCGTTATCAACGTCATTACCTTCAATCTTATCGCCTTTCATTGAATCGTTAGTGTAATCGTAGAATACACCACCGTGAATGTCGTTGCCGCCAGATTTGGTAACTGCATTGATGTTACATGATGTAAAACCACCATATTGAACATCAAATGGTGCTAATTCTACTGCTACTTGCTCGATTGAATCAAAAGAGAATGGAGCGCGAATTGTAGGGTAACCGTTTGAGCTTAAGCCAAAGTTATCGTTCATGCGAACGCCATCAAGGGTTAAGCTGTTAAAGCGTGGGTTACCACCACCACAGTTGATTGAACCACGGCTATCATCGATAGCAACACGAGGGTCAATACGAATAATATCTTTTAAATCACGGTTAATAGCTGGTTGATTTTCAAGATCGCTTAACGTAAATGTTGAAGCAGGACCCGTACCACCAGACATAGTGCTGATAGGGCGACCTGTAACAACAATTTGCTCAATATCTGAGATATTTTCAAGTGAAGTATTAACAGGGTAGTCGCTACCAATGTTCAAAATAATATTATTGAACTCTTGGTCAGCGTAGATGTCTGAGTCTACGATTACTTTGTAAGGGCCGCCAACACGAAGACCTTTAGCAGTAAAGTAACCAGCGTCATTTACTTGCGTTGTTTTAACAGAGCCAGAAGGCACATGTAAAATTTTTACTTTAGTGCCGGCAGCAGGGTTACCGTTAGGGCCCATAATCTGCCCTTTAATTGCAGAAGTTGTTTCGTTTGCAATTGCAGCACCACTCACACCAACACATGCTGCTATAGCAAGTGATAGAGCTGTTTTGCGAAGTTGAATTTTCATTTTATTTTCCCGTGTAGTTAAATAAACTTTTAATAGCTTTTTTATTTTAATTTTGGACTAAGCGACCGCAAAATACACTTAATCCAAAATACTTACATAGTGTACCTTATTTGTTTGTTACAAATAAAATACAACTGTAATTTTTTTATTATAAAACACTTTATTTTTGAAATTTAGCATTTTATCTATGTTTCAATATTTTACCGTGCAGATAGTAAGTAGTTTTTATGACAAACAGATGAAAAATTATTTTTTCCATAAAAAAAGCCATTACATGCATGTA
>NZ_PNDI01000100.1:0-420 GCF_005887465.1 Pseudoalteromonas sp. S1610
CCAATTGCTATAAATCATATCTTTGAGTGACATCCATAGCTGCCGTTGTAAAAAATTCGAGGGGTTATTAATATTCAAACACGCACTTTTACGCATCTAAGGGAAAACATTGACAGCAAGCTGAGTAGCCCATCTTGCTATCAAATTTACTCTGAAACCATTTGTAAGAATTAATCCTACTTATCTCGTTGTACAACGATTTCAGGGGCACTTTTAATATTCAAACACGCACTTAGGGGGTTAAATCGGTATCAGTGTTGAGTGACTCTTCTTGCTACCAAGTTCACCACTAAATCATGCGGTAAGTTAAGTCAGCCGTTATCGTTATTCAATGATTTTAGGAGTTATTAATATTCAAACACGCACTCAAGGGTGCTGTATTAGAAGCAGAGCTAAGTGGCTAGTTTCTCATCCAATTGC
>NZ_PNDI01000101.1:0-271 GCF_005887465.1 Pseudoalteromonas sp. S1610
GGGAGCGAGCTAAAAAATGATATATCAACGTTTAAAAGCGTTAGAGGCCAATCAGATGGGTTTAAGGACGGTGAGCAGCACTAGACCTATTGCTGTCACCTACGAGCTCACTGAGTTTGGGCGCTCTGCACTAGGAATTCTTCACGATCTTAGGGTTTGGTCTGAGTCTAATATTTTAGACTAATTAAAAATAAAAACCCCGCCGCTGCGCGGGGTGAGGTCTGAGCTTAGAATCATTGACACATGTAGATCATTGCGGGTATTCCCGCTG
>NZ_PNDI01000102.1:0-340 GCF_005887465.1 Pseudoalteromonas sp. S1610
ATCCATTAAGTTCTAGCTCAGCTTCAATTTCTGGCTCTACCTCAGGCTCAGGCTCAGGCTCAGGCTCAGGCTCAGGCTCAGGCTCAGGCTCAGCAAAAGATGAAGCGATAGATTCTACATCTTCACTATTTAACTCTTCTTGCGCGTCAGTTAAATCTTCAATTGAGTCCGCCAATGCATGATCTATTTCAGAATCATGAACATCACTTTCAGGTTGCTCAGTATCTAGTACATCGTCACTATCTATTTCGTCTTCATCAATTAAGCTGTCGATATCTGGCTCTTCAGTTTGAGCTTCAGTAGATGGTTGCTCAGCATCGAGCAATTCATCAATATCAAC
>NZ_PNDI01000103.1:0-417 GCF_005887465.1 Pseudoalteromonas sp. S1610
GAGCCTGAGCCTGAGCCTGAGCCTGAGGTAGAGCCAGAAATTGAAGCTGAGCTAGAAGTTGAAGCAGAGCCAGAAGTTGAAGCAGAGCCAGAAGTTGAAGCAGAGCCAGAAATTGCAGCTGAGCCTGAAATTGCAGCAGAGCCAGAAGTTGCAGCAGAGCCAGAAGTTGCAGCAGAGCCAGAAACTGTAGCTGAGCCTGAACTTGATGTTGAATCAGAAGATGATTTTACCGATACGTCTTCTAATTTACTCGATCCAGAAGACGCGCTTGATGAGTACAATGATGAAAACCTCGATAGCGTTGATGAGCTACTGAGCGAGTTAGAACAAACAAGTGATGATTATGTAGAAGCACCTGATTGGTCAGTTGATGGCTTAGACGAGCAATCTGAACCAGAAGCAGAGCCTGAGCTTGAA
>NZ_PNDI01000104.1:0-377 GCF_005887465.1 Pseudoalteromonas sp. S1610
GCGAGTATCTTGGATAAAGAAGTGATAGATTGACAAATTGTGCCTTTATCAAAGGCTCTAAATTTAATCCAACACAGTGCCATTTATGCACTATACCCACATCGTTATTTACCGGTAAGAACCCGGTTATATTTTGATGCTGTACGTGAATATATTGGTAAAGAAAAGCCGATTTGGGATCACAGTATTCGTGAGTTTGATCAAATGTTTTAAGCCGCACTATACTTAACCATGCAATAAAATATCAGTACAGACATCGTAGCGGCCAGTATCTATGGCTTTATAAAGTAGTTTATCAGCCAAGTCTAATACTTAACTAAGGCTTTGTTGCTGCTATTGAACCACGCCTATACTAGCCGTTAACTTAATGCTTTCAC
>NZ_PNDI01000105.1:0-3467 GCF_005887465.1 Pseudoalteromonas sp. S1610
ATCATAATTACGAAAGAGTAATGCATTACGCGAGCTAAAATTAGATCGATAGGTCTGGCGTGTCGCAAAATGGCTTCGTCATTAACAACCGTCGCTTTTGCGGGTTTTTGCCGCCTTATTACTTTGCCATACATGCTCACTCTTATGCCCAGCCCTTTATCCCAAAGTGGTTCATGTATCCCTTCCTCACGCATTTTTTTCTCAATATGTTTCATTGAAATACGAGTAAAGCATAAAGTTGAAATTAGATAGCTAATTATTATTGGTAAAGATATAAATAAAAAAATCTTTTCAGGCATCACATACATGATTTAAAACCAATTCATATCAGAGAAGTAAGCATATATTAAGGTACAAGTGATTTTCTGTAGCATAAAACCTTCTGCCTATAATTTCGTCATGAAATTAATAAGCGCGCTCACCTAAGTCATATGCAAAATAACCATATACAGCTAGGGTCATCATAATTACGAAAGAGTAATGCATTGTGCGAGCTAAAATTAAATCGATAGGTCTGGCGTGTCGTAAAATTGCTTCGTCATTAACAACCGTCGCCTTTGCGGGTTTTTGCCGCCTTATTACTTTGCCATACATGCTCACTCTTATGCCCAGCCCTTTATCCCAAAGTGGCTCATGTATCCCTTCCTCACGCATTTTCTTCTCTATGTGTTTCATTGAAATACGAGTGAAGCACAAAGCTGAAATAAGAAAAGCAATTATAAATGGCCCAGTTATTATCCAGTAAAAAGTTTCAGGCATAAGATACATAGCTTAAAACCAGCTTATATTAGAGCTAAGGTCATAAACTAGACCTGAGAAACCCTTTCCAACAGCATCACCAACTTTAGCTGCAGCATAACCAGCCCCCAAGCCTACACCTATAAGAATTACCCAGCCAACTGGACCCATTGCAATTGCTATTCCTACCCCTGCGGTTATAGTCGTACCGCCAACATATGCTCCTGCAGCTGTCCCTAAACCAAAACCTGTAGCTTCCCTTACTGCACTGCGCTGCCAGTCTTTACCTGCTTTGTAATCGTCATAAACGCTATCAGCTCGAAGACCAGCATCAATCGCAATGACAAACTTTCCTGCAATGTTGGATCCTTGCTCTAATTTACGTAAGTGCTGTATGTTAGCTAAAGAAGTTAATTGCAAGGGAGCTGAACTTCTTGCGCTTCTTGCTGTATCTATGCCTCGCTGCGCATTAGACCAGATATTACCCCGTGCAGATGCTTTCACTTTGCCTTTGAATTTAACCATTTCTCTTTTAAATACAGTGTTTAACTCTAGATGGGCTTGCTTTGCTTTGTTACCTAGTTTGATTAATTCTAATTTAGGCTGCTTGTTCTGCGATGCTTTTCTAATTTCAATTAAGCTAGTTTGGTATTTTAGAATCGCTTTTCCAAATGTACTTAATCTCACTTGGCTTGACTCTAATGAGGTAAGTGCTGCGCCAGTGGCAGTCAAGGTATCAAGATTTCTTCCAAGAACTTGTTGACTCGTTAAACCTCTTACTTTATCAACATATGGAGATATTTCCGCATCGTATAGCGCGGCAATAGCCAAAGCATCTTCATCACCGAAGTTGTTTACTATAGTACTGACATTTCTCTTTGTATGCTCAGGCCAAGACACCGTATTATCAAGTGCACAAGCTATGTCTGGACGAGAGCGCCTGAAATCACTCATATCCCCAGATTGTGGAGTTCTTAAAATGAACGGGGTTCCTTGAGGTATAAAGTTACCTATAATATGAGGGTTATCCTCTCTAAATCGCTTTAATTGCTCTAAGTCATTACTGTTAAAAGGTAAACTTGCTCGACTTTTCGTATTGAAACATAAATCAAATTGAGACATGACATTTCCTTGTATCTAAAATTAATCCATCAGGCCGCAAAAATAACACACTTGAAATGCTGAAATCAATAATACAGCGTGTTCAGCTATTATTTGTAATGATTGATGTATGTGATAAATAGTATTAATGCAAAGTGATATTCAGTGAATCATCGTTTAATAAAAAACAAGATGCATTTTATTTAAATCACTAACCTCTACTTAATAGCTGCTAAATACGCTAAAATTACAGGCTATTTTTAGCAATGAGCCCGCACCTTTTATGACCTCAGCCGCAAATCCTAGTAATTTCAACGAACTTGGCCTTATTCCAGAGCTAATTGCTCGTTTGTCTGATCTTGAATACACGCAACCTACGCCGATTCAGGCAAAAGCAATCCCAAGTATCTTGGCGGGCAGTGACTTAATTGCGGGGGCAAATACCGGCTCAGGTAAAACAGCAACCTTTGCTTTACCTATGCTACAAACGCTATTTTTAGCGCAAGGTGCTAATAAAGCGCCGAGCAAAGGCAACTTTGTAACAGGGCTTATTTTGGTACCTACTCGCGAGCTGGCAGTGCAGGTAGCCGATAGTGTTAAATCGTATTCTGCTAACTTTAATGGCGCCATTAAAACGGTGGCGGTATTTGGAGGTGTGTCGGTTAATACCCAAATGCAGGCACTTCGCGGCGGTGCTGATATCATTGTTGCAACCCCAGGGCGTTTACTCGACTTAATATCAAGCAATGCTATTAAGCTTGATAAAGTTTCAACCTTAGTGCTTGATGAAGCTGATCGCATGTTAAGCCTTGGCTTTACCGAAGAGCTTGCAGAGCTGTTGGCGTTAATGCCAGCTAAAAAGCAAACCATGTTGTTTTCAGCGACTTTCCCAGAGCAAGTCACACAATTAACACAAAAGCTGTTAACCAATCCTGTTGAAATACAAGTTCAAAGCAAAGACGAAAGCACTTTAGTACAGCGTGTATTTACGGTTAATAAAGGTGAAAAAACCACGGTTTTGGCGCATTTAATTAAGCAGCATAAATGGCGCCAGGCGCTGATTTTTGTCAACGCTAAAAAAGACTGTGAGCACTTAGCAGGTAAGCTTGAAAAACGCGGCGTGAACGCACAAGTATTCCATGGTGATAAAGGTCAAAGTGAGCGTACTCGCGTAATTGAAAAATTTAAAGCTGGCGAAATAGAAGTACTTATTGCCACCGATATAGCAGCCCGTGGTATAGATATTGCCAAACTGCCTGTTGTTATTAACTTTAACTTACCGCGTAGCCCCGCTGATTACATGCACCGTATTGGCCGAAGCGGCCGTGCTGGTGAAGTCGGTTTAGCGTTATCGTTAATTGATTATGAAGACTTCCATCACTTTAGAATTATCGAAAAGAAAAACAAACTTCGCTTAGAGCGCGAAGAGGTAGCAGGTTTTGCAGTAAACCAAGCCAACCTTGATGCGGCTGAGGCGCTAAAAAACGATAAGCCAATGGCCAAGCCAGAAGGTACAGGTAAGAAAAAGAAGAAAAAAGCCAACCAAGAAGATGATGTATGGAGCGGCTGGAGAAAAAGATAAGCCTTAATACATATAAGTCATTAAATCCAAGTCATAAAAAACCCTG
>NZ_PNDI01000106.1:0-275 GCF_005887465.1 Pseudoalteromonas sp. S1610
AGTTAGGCCATGGCTTTGACGACCAAGGGGCAAAATACGACGGTGATGGCAATTTACGTAATTGGTGGAGCGAGTCAGACCTTAAGCAGTTTGAACAGCGAAGTGCTGCCTTAGTTGCACAGTATAATCAATATAAACCGTTTGAAGATGCCAGCGTTAATGGTGAGCTGACACTGGGTGAAAACATTGGTGATTTAGGCGGCTTAACCGTCGCTTATAAAGCGTATCAGCTATCGCTGGGTGATTCGAAAGCGCCCATTATTGAAGGCTATACG
>NZ_PNDI01000107.1:0-440 GCF_005887465.1 Pseudoalteromonas sp. S1610
GCGTATCAGCTATCGCTGGGTGATTCGAAAGCGCCCATTATTGAAGGCTATACGGGCGACCAACGCTTCTTTATGGGCTGGTCGCAAATTTGGCGTCGTAAATACCGTGATGAGGCGCTACGTAATCGTTTAATGACCGATTCACATTCACCGAGTCATTATCGCGTAATTGGTATTTTGTCGAACATGCCAGAATTTTACCAAGCGTTTGATGTTAAAGAGGGCGATAAAATGTATATCAAGCCTGAAGATCGCGTAAAAATTTGGTAATTTAAGCTAAAATTAGCTTAAACTAATCGCAAAATAAAAAGCCAGTGAGCATCATGTTCACTGGCTTTTTAGTTACTTATATACCTGATAATAAAACTAGGGTCTGTTGACCTTTGCGGATTAAAATTTGTTCAAACTAGTTGTCTGATAATCGATGACATGGATTAGCT
>NZ_PNDI01000108.1:0-287 GCF_005887465.1 Pseudoalteromonas sp. S1610
AACTAATGTGGGTAAAATCCTAAGAAGAGCCTTAAAAGATTAGCAACTATAAAAAAGCCGACATATGTCGGCTTTTTTATTGTAGGAGACTCAGTGCACTACCAATTGATCCAAACCCAAAATGAGCTAAATACGTTTGTAGAACAAATAAAAAACAAACCCATTCTTGCTATTGATACAGAGTTTATGCGACGCCGTACTTTGTAACCCGAAGTTGCACTCATTCAAGTTTATAATGGCGAACATTATTGACTAATCGACCCGATACAATAGCTTTACTAAAAATA
>NZ_PNDI01000109.1:0-252 GCF_005887465.1 Pseudoalteromonas sp. S1610
CACTTGAATTTGAACCTCTTCATTCGCTGAGCTTTTGAACTGCTCAATCAAGGTTGCGTAGCTTCTGAGCTCATTATCAAGTTTGCCTTGCTGACCATAAGTAATGCCTTGGTTAATCATTGCCTTAGCCACTTGAATTTGAATCTCTTCATTCGATGAGTCTTTGAACTGATCAATCAAAGATTCATAGCTGATTAGCTCGTCATCAGGTTTGCCTTGATGACCATAAGAAATGCCTTGGTTAATCATTGC
>NZ_PNDI01000011.1:0-126032 GCF_005887465.1 Pseudoalteromonas sp. S1610
CTCGCAATTGCGAGCCTTTTTGTTATCTAAAGTTCAGGTACCTAATTAACCACAGTTTAGATTAATTAATATGGGTAACTTATATGCTGAAAAAAGCGCACAGATAAATCTTGGCGTTGCTTATTAATTGCTAACTCCTCACATAAGCCATGTATGGCTTTTTCAACTTGATTCATAAAACGACCATAGCCAATTTCATGTTTATTATGCTCAGCTGCCACAATGACAAAATGCAGTGTTTCGACTAATTTATCGGCTTCAAAAAATACTTTTATTTGCGGGGTTGAGTCTTCTATATCAAAACTTATTTTTTGTAGCTCTTCATTTCCTTCATTTCTATCGACTTGGCTGTTGCGTATTATTGGCATTGCGCCATTAGCAACCATTGCAGCGTGGGTGAGTTTATTGTCTTCACATAACTGGGTAAATAGTTTTGAAAAGTGGGTGTAGAACGGCTGATAAGTTTGGCTGTTAATCTCACTTTGAAACTGCGTTTTAATATTACGAGTTATCGGTATCGAAAAAGTGACATAGGTCATTTCTGCGTGTGTGCTTGGTATCTCGCATTGTCTTGATTGATAACGAGGATATAAACTTCTTAATTTATAACCGTAACTTTCTTTATTGCCTTTTTCTTTAGCGAATAAATCATAGGTCAAATGCTGATGATCACGTAATTTAAAGCTTGGTTGCTCTACAAATAATTGCTGTTGTAAAAGATCCAATACTTTTTGTACATTGTTATGAAATTGTGCGGAGTGAGCGCGAATATCATCCCCAGTGGCTAAAAACAATAAGCGAATCTTTTTGCTTTGCTGATCTTCGGTGTAATGAAGTTTATGTGCTTCATGGTAACGAGGATTATAGAAAAACAACATTTGCTTATCGGTTTCAAGTTGATAAGACTCATCATGAAATCGCACGACCGGCAGTTTATCATTGGCGAGTAAATGCACATTGTGAAGTTCATATTCATCACAAGCGGCAAATAGTTGGCGAGCAATACGCTGATAACACGCATTAATATTACTAAAGCTCTTATAAAACTCATCGTTTGGCGTGATTTCAGCTAATAAATAATGGTTTGCTCTAGCATTGCTTGGGATATAAACACGGTGTTGATTTAATGAAGCCATCTTTCGTTCCTGTAAGTTGGGTTTATTTTTATACTATAGAATGCTTTGATGACTTAAATATTGCGCTAAAACAAATTTTGTTCATAAACTATCCCTTATTAAACAAACTTTGTTAATTACCAGCATAAACCCGTATCTATTACTGTATGTTAGGCTTGGTTTTTGTAATAATGCATTAGTTTTGTTATCACGCAATATACAGAGGTTTATACTCCTATGGCGGAAATCGAGAATCGCCCAAGTAACTTTATTAGAACCCGAATTGATGAAGATTTAGCAAGTGGAAAACATGCCACAACGCATACCCGTTTTCCACCAGAACCAAATGGCTTTTTACATATTGGCCATGCAAAATCAATTTGCCTAAATTTTGGTATCGCCAAAGACTATAACGGTTTATGTAACCTTCGTTTTGACGATACAAACCCAGAAAAAGAAGATATTAACTACGTTAATTCAATTAAAGAAGACGTACAGTGGTTAGGGTTTAATTGGGATGGTGAGATTAAATATTCGTCAAACTATTTTGATGTGCTTTACGGCTATGCAGTTGAGTTAATTGAAAAAGGTTTAGCGTATGTGTGTTTTTTAACTGCCGATCAAGCGCGTGAATACCGTGGCACATTAAAAGAGCCTGGTAAGAATAGCCCTTATCGCGATACCTCGGTTGAAGAAAACCTCGCATTATTTGAAAAGATGCGCAATGGTGAATTCAAAGAGGGCGAATGTGTACTGCGCGCAAAAATTGATATGGCAAGCTCATTTATGGTGCTGCGCGATCCAATTATTTACCGCGTTCGCTTTGCTCATCATCACCAAACTGCTGATAAATGGTGCATTTACCCAATGTACGACTTCACGCATTGTATTTCTGATGCGCTAGAAGGTATAACACATTCATTATGTACCTTAGAATTCCAAGATAACCGTCGTCTTTACGACTGGGTTCTTGATAATATCAGCCTTGAATGCCATCCACAGCAAATTGAATTTTCACGGTTAAACCTTGAATACACAATTATGTCAAAGCGTAAGCTTAATGACTTAGTGGTAAATAACAAGGTAGAAGGGTGGGATGACCCGCGTATGCCAACGATTGCAGGTCTTCGTCGTCGAGGTTATACACCGGCTTCAATTCGTGAGTTTTGTTTACGTATTGGTATTACTAAACAAGAAAATATGGTCGAAATGGGTATGCTTGAAGCGTGTATCCGTGATGATTTAAACGAAAATGCACCGCGTGCTATGGCTGTACTTGATCCGGTTAAAATCGTTATTGAGAATTATGAAGCCGACACTGTTGAAACATTGTCTGTTGCTAATCACCCAAATAAAGAAGAAATGGGTCGTCGTGATGTGCCTTTTACCCGTGAAATTTTTATTGAACGTGAAGATTTCCGCGAAGAAGCAAACAATAAGTTCAAACGTTTAGTACTTGATAAAGAAGTACGCTTACGTGGCGCTTATGTAATAAAAGCAGATCGTGTTGAAAAAGATGATAACGGTGAAATTACCACTATTTACTGCACTTACGATCCTGAAACATTGGGTAAAAACCCAAGCGATGGGCGTAAGGTAAAAGGGGTGATTCATTGGGTGTCAGCACCTGAGTCAGTGACGGCGGAAGTACGTTTATATGACCGTTTATTCAGTGTTCCTAATCCTGCAGCAGCAGAAGATTTTGAAAGCACATTAAACCCAGAGTCGTTAGTTGTTATTAATAATGCAAAACTAGAACCTTCACTGGCAAATTCACAGCCTGCGCAAGGTTTCCAGTTTGAGCGTACTGGTTACTTCTCTCGTGATAGTAAATCTGAGAACGTGGTATTTAACCAAACTGTGGGTCTGCGCGACTCATGGGCTAAAATAGATCAGAAGTAATTCTGTTCTATTTTAGACACAAAAAAACCTGCTTTTAGCAGGTTTTTTTATGCAATTAATAAAAATTAACTGTTGTTTTGTGCAAACGCCTTACATGCGTCTTTATCTTCACACTCACCGTATAGGTAAAGAGAGTGGTTAGTTAGCTTAATACCGTTTTCTTCAGCAATCTCGAGTTGACGACGTTCAATTAAGTCATCTTCAAACTCAACAACCTTGCCACACTTTAAACACACTAAGTGGTCATGGTGAGTACTGCCAGAAAGTTCAAATACAGACTTGCCACCTTCAAAATGATGACGGCTAACAATACCCGCATCATCAAATTGATTTAAAACACGGTAAACAGTCGCAAGACCAATTTCTTCGCCTAGATCTAATAAAACCTTGTAAACATCTTCAGCGCTTATGTGTTGGTTATCTGGAGATTGAAGAATCTCTAAAATTTTAATACGCGGTAAAGTTACCTTTAGCCCGGCTTTTTTAAGTTCCAAGTTATGATCAGTCATTAAATCTGTCTCAATTTTATTTAGTTATACTAGACATCTTGCAAGATGTACTCGTCACAATAACAGTTAGGATAACGTGCCTTTGCAGGAAGTGCAAAGAACAATTGATCTATATCAATATTAACGCGGAAAATGCTAACTGTTTGATAATATTTTAAACAGTTAGCATAAAAAGGGAGGGTTAATCTGCTAACTCACTTAAGCACATTTCATCATATACCTGAGCACACCATTGTTTAACGCGTTGCTCAGTCAATTCAGGCTGGCGGTCTTCATCAATCCCTAAGCCTACAAAGTGCTTGTCATCCGCCATACCTTTTGATGCTTCAAAATCATAGCTGTCTGTTGGCCAATGACCAACAACAATAGCACCACGCTCTGTTACGATATCGTTGATCATACCCATAGCGTCTAAGAAGTATTCTGCATAGTCTTCTTGGTCGCCACAGCCAAAAATAGCCACTAGCTTACCTTCAAAGCTTACTTCTTCAAGCTCAGGAAAAAAGTCATCCCAATCACACTGCGCTTCGCCATAGTACCAAGTTGGAATGCCGAATAAGATCAGATCAAATTCAGCTATCTCTTCTTTAGAGCTTTTTGCAATGTCATGCACAGCAACGAGCTTTTTACCCAATTCTTTTTGGATCATTTTTGCTACGTGTTCTGTGTTACCTGTATCACTTCCGAAAAAAATGCCTACACTTGCCATGGATTTAAACCTTTTATCTATCAATAGCCAATCTTTCTTGTAAAATTGTTTCGATCAACGCACTACGGCTAATATTTTGTGCATCTGCCATATCACTCAAAGCCTGATACAGCTGTGACGAAACTTTAAATTCAACACGCTTTAAGCCACGTGCTTTATCTCTTTTTATTTGATTACGTTTATTGACCTTTAACTGCATATCCCGTGGAAGGGGATTGGTTTTCGGCCTACCTGGACGTTTCTCGTATTCAAATAAATCAAGCGTTGTTCTATCTGTTTCTGACTTGGCCATGCTTAACCTACACCCGCACCTTGCCAAAATACCTGAATAAGTCCTTTGGCAATAAAGCCAGAACAACCTAAAAAAAGTACCAGCCACACAATATAACGACCAAATTTAGGCACATTGCCGCTTTTCAGTACGTCTTTAATTGCCAAGCCGATAAAAATAAAAATACCTGCTAAGCCAAAATACAACCCTAAGGTATCAAATTCGTTAATAAACTGACTGACCATCGACGTATAACCTTTAAATTAAACGGCGCGTACTATAGCACATAAATCTTTAATTATTTAGTGTGATAAATCAAAAACACGCCACAAAAATAACATTAAACTGCAGTTAAAAAATCATTGATTGCTTTGTTTACAGCCTGTGGTTTTTGGGCATGCAACCAATGACCCGCACCATGGATGATTTTTGCACTTACATTTTTAAACAGCGAATTAATTGCTTCACGGTGCTCAGCTAATATGTAGTCAGAGTCATTACCTTTAATAAACAGAGTTTCGCATAAACAAGAATTATTTGCATTAATGTTGTCGGTAATTGTTGAATATTTATTATCAAGCACTGATAAATTGAATCGCCATACAAATTTCCCTGCATCATTTTTATATAAACTCTTCAATAAAAACTGACGTACTCCTAACTCTTCTATATACGGTTGCATTACTAAATCAGCTTGCTTTCTATCACTAATATCGGCATTTTTTACTGCATTTAATGCCTCAATGATTTGGGTATGACGAGCCGGGTAGCTAACTGGGGCGATATCAAGTACCACTAATTTATTGACCAATTCGCTATGGGTTAATGCAACTTGCATTGCCACTTTACCGCCCATGGAATGCCCTACAAGGTGGGCTTTTTGTATTTTCAATTTCGCCATTAATTCCACAATGTCATTGGCCATGGCTAGGTAATCCATTTCATCACTGTGTGGGGAAAGGCCATGGTTACGTAAATCGACATTGGTTACGCAAAAGTGTTCACTTAATGGTTTTGCAATCACATTAAGGTTTTCTAAAGAGCCAAACAGTCCATGGATCAAAACAACATCAGGACCTTGACCAATTTGTTTGTAATTTAATTGCATAAACGTCTCCCATAATTTTGCGCATAGTTTGCCGAGCATTAACTAAAAAAGCAAAAAATACAGATATTATTTAAACGCTGGTTGCAAAATACCTAGCTCTCTGATTATTTGGTCATTATTAATTATATGTTTAGGGTAGCGTGGGTTGTAACTCGCATTTCTAACTGGATTGGGTATAATCATATCGAAAGAAAAATGTGACCCGTAATGACAGGAAGAACATGAAACAAATCGACATAGACGACGAGTTATATCAGTACATTGCTAGCAATACCCAGAGTATTGGTGAAAGTGCATCGACTATTTTACGTCGTTTATTAAATCTCAGCGGCGAAAAAATTCACACTACAAAATCAGACACTGATCATAAAAATGAAACTGTTAGTGTGTCTAATCCATCTGAAGAACAACAAGTTGCTGCCGTTGAACAGCCAGCCTCTGTGGCGAAACCGCCGGTAAATAAAAAGAATGCGAACGTATTTAATATTTTAAATAAAGAAGAGCTGGCAATGCAAAAAGGTGTTGTTGGTCGTTTCTTATTTATATTAAGTGCATTTTACCGAACGCACAAAACTGACTTTTCAGCAGTGCTTGATATCAAAGGCCGCGATCGTGTTTATTTTGCGACCAGTAAAGAAGACTTAGTGAATAGCGGTAGTAGTATGAACCCTAAAAACATCACCGATAGTGAATATTGGGTGATGACTAATTCAAATACTACACGTAAAAAAATGATGCTGCATGAAGTTGCACTTAGCTTGGGCTATAGCAATGAGCAAGCTGAAAAAATTCGTGATTATCTTTAAGGAAATACCATGGCAATTCATTCCGGCGCAGGGAAAACTGCACCACAATCGGTTTTAGTGAATGTACCAAAGTTAGTGTCTGCGTATTATTTAAATGAGCCTGATCTAGAGCAAAACCCTGAGCATTGTGTTGCCTTTGGCACCTCAGGGCACCGTGGTTGTGCGTATGATGTGAAATTTAATGAATCCCACATATTATCAATCACCCAAGCTATTTGTGATTACAGAAAACAAAACGATATATTCGGCCCATTATTTTTGGGTAAAGACACCCACGCATTAAGCGAAGCGGCCTTTAACTCAGCGATAGAAGTGCTGGTTGCTAACGAAGTGCAAGTGATCACCCAAGAAAATGGCGACTTCACACCAACGCCGGTAATTAGCCACGCTATTGTTAGTTATAATAAAAATCACCCAAATGAATTAGCCGATGGTATTGTTGTTACTCCGTCTCATAATCCTCCTGAAGATGGCGGGTTCAAATATAACCCACCTAATGGCGGCCCTGCAGATACAGATGTAACAAAATGGATTGAAGATAGAGCCAATCAGCTTTTAATGGAAGACTTAGTTGAAGTAGAACTGTTTCCATTTGCTAAAGCGTCGCGTTCTGGTTTTATCCGCTATGAAGATTTAATGACACCGTACATTAATGAACTTGAAAACATTGTTAACTTAAAAGCGATTAGTGATGCTGGTATTAAAGTAGGTATTGATCCATTAGGTGGTTCAGGCATCAACTTTTGGCCAGTGATTGCGAAAAAATACAATCTAGATTTAACCGTTGTAAATGACAGTGTTGATCCGCGTTTTGCATTTATGCCACTTGATAAAGATGGCAAAATTCGTATGGATTGCTCATCACCTTATTCAATGGCGAATTTAATTGCCCTTAAAGATGATTTTGATCTATCGATAGGCAATGACCCTGATTATGACCGTCATGGCATAGTAACACCTGATGGATTAATGAATCCAAATCACTTTTTAGCAGTAGCCATTGATTACTTACTAACGCATCGTGACTGGGATGCCAGCGTTGAAATTGGTAAAACCCTCGTTTCTAGCTCAATGATTGATAAAGTCACTGAGCGTAATAAGCGTAAAGTAAAAGAAGTACCTGTTGGTTTTAAATGGTTTGTTGAGGGGTTAAATAAAGGCAAGTTGGCTTTTGGTGGTGAAGAAAGCGCTGGGGCAGCCTTCTTACGTTTTGATGGCACCGTATGGTGTACAGACAAAGATGGCTTTATCATGGGGCTACTTGCTGCTGAAATTCTTGCAGTTACAGGTAAAACACCGTCTACGTTATATAAAGAACTAGAGCAAGAATTTGGTGCACCAATTTATAAACGTTTAGATGCGCCAGCGACGCCTGAGCAAAAATCACGTTTAAAAGCGCTCAGTGCTGACGATGTTAAAGCCGATACCTTAGCCGGTGAGCCAATTATGCAAAAGCTTACTCATGCGCCAGGTAATAATGCAGCAATTGGTGGATTAAAAGTAGTAACTGAAAGTGGCTGGTTTGCTGCTCGTCCGTCAGGTACTGAAGATATATATAAAATATATCTAGAATCATTTAAAGGCGAAGAGCATTTAGCCTTATTAGAAAAAGAAGCTAAAAAACTGGTTGATTCAGTAATTAGCTAATCTGCAATTAAAATTAAAAACGGCTGATTTATTCAGCCGTTTTTGTATCTACAATTTATAAAACAAAAAGGGCTTTATAGTGATGTCAGCCACTTCAGAATATATTAATCAATTAAAACATGATGGTGATTTTTTAACGCTTTCTCGAAACCATGAATGGCATTTGGATGCAGGCCAATTTACTCTTAATAATAATACGCAAGTAACCGTGCATGATACCGGTGTAATTGAATTTGAGCCTGATTGTATAACGTCAAAGAATGTGGTGCTTTCAAGTGCAATTCATGGCAATGAGACAGCCCCTATAGAAATTTGCGATGAACTGATTAAACACATTATTAGTGGAAAACTTGAATTACAACAACGGGTTTTATTTATTTTTGGTAACCCTCAGTCAATTAATATTGGTAAACGCTTTGTAGAAGAGAACTTAAATCGCTTATTTAATGGGCACCACACTGTTGATGGCATCGCGATGAACGACGAACGTATTCGTGCTGCAAAACTTGAACAGTACGTTAGCGATTTTTATGCACGCTCAGAGCAGGACACGTATCGCTGTCATTATGATTTACATACCGCTATTCGTGGTTCTAAAAATGAGAAGTTTGCTGTTTACCCATTTTTACATGGCAAGCCTTGGAAAAAGTCGCAACTGCAGTTTTTATTGAGTTGCGGAGTTAATACGGTATTAATGATGAAATCACCCGCTACCACGTTTAGCTACTATTCATCGTTTGTGCATGGGGCTGATTCGTTTACCGTTGAGCTTGGGCAAGTAAAACCCTTTGGTGAAAACGACATGTCGCGCTTTGCAAAAACTAAGCAAACATTAACTGCATTAATTAGTCAAAAAGAAGTGGAATACCCTAAATTTAATGCAAGTGACTTTGAGTTGTTTTCTGTTCATCGCACAATTAACCGCACAGAGCAAAACTTTAGCTTCCCGTTTTCTGATGATGCCGAGAACTTTACAGGCTTTGCAAAGGGTGAGCTTTTAGCAACTGATGGTGATAATGCAATTTATGCGGACGTAGAAGGGGAAGCGATTATTTTTCCTAACGCACAAGTTGCTATTGGACAACGTGCACTATTAACGGTTGTGCCTATGCAGGTGGATAGTCGTTTTAGCTAATTCAACACATCAGACCACTTGTTATGAAAGTTTAACCAACTGATTAATAAGTGGTTAATTATATGTATAGTTAACTTGCCAGTTTTTTGCTCAATATTTACTTTTGTTTGGTCACAGTTTTGTTGAATAACACTTTACGTTAACGTAAAGTGTTGGCAGCTTTAATTAAATACAGTGCAGATGTTGCAAAGTTTATTCAGCAACAATCACCCATAATAATAATTTAAAGGGGCACTGTGATACCGACAACAAGAGAAGGTAGGTTATGAGTAATCCCAATAACGTATCGCTGAATATTAACCATGAGCTTGAGTTTATCGACGGTCACGCGCTTAATATTCCAACCCTTAGTATTTTAACTGAGGACGGCGACATTCATCCTAGTGCTCCTGCACCTGACATTTCTAAACAAACCGCTATTAAATTATACGAAACCATGCGTTTTATTCGTTTATTGGATGAACGTATGCAGGGTGCTCAACGCCAAGGCCGTGTTAGCTTTTACATGCAGTGTTTAGGTGAAGAAGCGGCGGTAACAGCCTCTGCGGCAGCCCTTGATCAAGATGATATGATTATGGCGCAATACCGTGAGCAAGCGGCGTTGCACTACCGTGGTTTTACGCTTGACCAATTTATGAATCAGATGTTTTCTAACGAACTAGATCTTGGTAAAGGCCGTCAAATGCCGATCCATTACGGTTCTAAAGCACTTAACTACATGACAATTTCATCGCCATTAGGAACTCAAATCCCACAGGCCACCGGTTATGCATACGGTCAAAAAGTAAAACATATCGATGCTAAAACAGGTGAACTAGCAAGCACTATTGATAACGTCACCATTTGTTATTTTGGTGAAGGTGCCGCTTCAGAAGGTGATTTTCACGCAGGTCTTAACATGGCTGCAGTGCACAAGGCACCGGTTATCTTTTTTGCACGTAACAATGGTTATGCTATTTCTACCCCAGCTGATGAACAATTTAAAGGTGATGGTATTGCATCGCGTGGCGTAGGGTATGGTATTAAAACCATACGTGTTGATGGCAGCGATGCACTCGCTGTTTATGCAGCAACTAAAAAAGCCCGAGAAATTGCAGCAACCCAAGGTGAACCTGTACTTATTGAATCGATAGCTTATCGTTTAGGCGCGCACTCAACGTCAGATGATCCTAGTGGCTACCGTTCAAAAGATGAAGAAGCAAACTATAAAGCGTGCCCAATAGAGCGCTTTAGAAAATGGCTAGTAAAACAAAACTGGTTAGATGACGCAGAAGATATAAAAGCGAAAGAAACAATTCGTGATGATATTTTGGCGGCACTTAAACGCGCTGAAGTAATTGATAAACCAGCCTTAGAAGAGCTGATTTCTGATGTGTACGATACACCAATTCCATCTTTACAACGCCAATATGATGAGCTTAAAACACATATAAAAGCTCATCCTGATGCCTACCCAACAACAGCAGGGAGAATTAAGTAATGGCTAAAATGAACATGCTACATGCAATTAATTCTGCTTTAGATATCACTATGAATGAGCACCCTCAAGCGTGTATTTTTGGTGAAGACGTGGGTTATTTTGGCGGTGTTTTTAGAGCAACATCAGGCTTACAAGAAAAATACGGTAAGCACCGAGTATTCAACACGCCGCTTACAGAGCAAGGCATTTTAGGTTTTGCTAACGGATTGGCCGCATTTGGTGCACCAGCGCTTGCTGAGATTCAATTTGCTGATTACATCTTTCCTGCGTTTGATCAAATTGTGAATGAATCTGCTAAGTTTCGCTACCGTAGCGGTAATGAATTTAACGTAGGTAATCTAACAATACGAACACCTTACGGCGGCGGTATTGCTGGTGGTTTGTATCACTCGCAATCGCCAGAAGCATATTTTGCTCATACGCCAGGGTTAAAAATTGTCGTGCCGCGTAATCCTTATCAAGCTAAAGGCTTACTTCGCGCATGTATTAAAGACGATAATCCAGTGCTATTTTTTGAGCCAAAACGTTTATATCGTGCATCTACGGGTGAAGTTCCAGAAGAAGATTACAGCATTGAACTAGGTAAAGCTGAGGTAGTTCAAGAGGGCACTGACGTTACTTTATTGGCGTGGGGCGCACAAATGGAAATCGTAGAAGCAGCCGCTAAACAAGCCAGCGAGCAAGGTATTAGCTGTGAGGTGATTGACCTTCGTAGTATTCTACCGTGGGATGTTGAAACGATTGCTAAGTCAGTGACAAAAACAGGCCGTCTTATTGTTAGTCATGAAGCACCTATTACTAATGGTTTTGGCGCCGAAATTGCGGCAACCATCGCTCAAGAGTGTTTCTTGCATTTAGAGTCACCTATTTTACGTGTCTGTGGTTTAGATACACCATACCCGCTGGCGCTTGAAAAAGAATATGTTCCAGATGCATTGAAAGTAATGGCCGCAATTAAACAATCAGTGAACTTTTAGGGGTTTCCATGGCTAAAGATTTTATATTACCCGACATTGGTGAAGGCATTGTTGAATGCGAAGTAGTCGAATGGCTGGTACAAGAAGGTGATACAGTAAAAGAAGATCAGCCTATTTGTGATGTGATGACAGACAAAGCCTTAGTGCAAATTCCTGCGGTACACGATGGGGTGATCACTAAGCTGCATTGCAAAAAAGGCGATATTGCTAAAGTGCATGCGCCATTATTTGCAATGGATGTTGCCGGGGAAGCACCCAGCGAAAAGACTGAAACATCTTCGGCACCAACATCTACTCGTGAACACTTAGAAGATTTTATCTTACCCGATATTGGTGAAGGTATTGTTGAGTGTGAAATTGTAGAGTGGTTAGTAGCAGAAGGCGATGAGATTGAAGAAGACCAAGCTGTTTGTGATGTAATGACTGATAAAGCGTTGGTACAGATACCGGCTAAATATACCGGTACTGTACAAAAGCTATATTATCAAAAAGGTGAAATTGCCAAAGTACACAGCCCGTTGTTTCAAATGACCATAGCAGGTCAAGCAGCAAAAGAAGATGTTGATGTTAATCAAGCGGTCGTAAAAGCACAAAGCAATGCAACTACCGATTCACCGGCTAAACAATCGCAACCAAAAACTGCAGTAATTAACCAAAAAGCAGTTGCCTCACCTGCGGTTAGACGTAAAGCGCGAGAGCTTGATGTAGATTTAACTTGCGTACCAGGCAGTGGTAAAAATGGTCGTATTTATAAACAAGATATTGAAGCGTTTATAAAAAATGAAGTGCCATCTGGTATGGATACTTCTGAGCTTAACAAACCACAAGCTTCTGAGAGTAAAAAAACCAGCAGTACTGAACATGCAGCGAGCACAGGTGGAACGCGAACAGAAGCGATTAAAGGCATTAAAGCGGCCATGGCAAAACAAATGGTGGCGTCGGTTTCTACTATTCCACACTTTACCTACAGTGATGAAATTGACTTAACTGATTTAATTGCACTTAGAGCTGATCTGAAAGAGCAATATAAAGCACAGGGTGTTAAGTTAACTATGATGCCGTTCTTTATTAAGGCGTTATCGTTGGCAATGAGTCAATTCCCAGTACTTAACTCAAAAGTAAATGATGATTGTAGCGAAATTACTTACTATGACGATCATAATATTGGGATTGCGGTAGATTCTAAAGTGGGCTTATTAGTGCCTAATATTAAAGCTTGTCAAACTAAAAGCATTGTAGAGGTTGCTAACAGTTTAACTCAGCTTACTGATTCTGCTCGCGAAGGGCGAGTTGCACCTGATGATTTAAAAGGTGGCACTATTAGCATTTCTAACATTGGTGCAATTGGCGGCACTATTGCAACGCCAATCATAAATAAGCCAGAAGTCGCGATTGTTGCACTTGGTAAATTACAGCACCTTCCACGCTTTGATCAGCAAGGGCAGGTAGTTTCACGTGCAATTATGCAAGTAAGTTGGTCAGGTGATCACCGTGTAATTGATGGCGGCACTATAGCGCGCTTTAATAATTTATGGAAAGAATACCTAGAACAGCCAGCTAAAATGATGATGGCAATGCGCTAATTCTTTTTGATGATTTATTAAAAAACTATTTAAAAAACCAGCATAAAGCTGGTTTTTTTCTTTAATAAATTTATATTATTAATTAAGATACAAATGTAACCAAATAGGTAACACTGTACGCCCTTTAGGGAATATAAAAAATAACATTAAGGAAATTTTATGGAACATTATATGAATGCACTGCGTAGCTACGCAGATTTTTCAGGACGTAATCGCCGCAAAGCATTTTGGATGTTTATGTTAATTAATTTGATTTTTTCGCTTTTAACAAGTGTTATAGATGGTATTACAAACACAATGTTTGTAAGCACAATATATAGCTTGGCTTTATTGATTCCTCAACTAAGTGCGGGTGCTCGCCGTCTTCACGATACTAATCGTTCAGGTTGGTGGCAATTACTGTGGCTAGTGCCAGTGATTGGCTGGATCATTTTGATTATCTTCCTAGCGCAAGACTCGCAAGAAGGTGAAAACGATCACGGTGCAAACCCTAAAGAAGTTGAACTACACACTGCTTAATTAGGTAACTTGTAAACATTTTAAGCTCAGCCATTGCTGAGCTTTTTTATGTAAAAAATTAAGTTACAAAGTAATACAGTCCATAACCAACCATCAATGCCGGTATGGCGGTATAAATTGTAGCAATAATGGCCGCTCTGGGTGCCATAGCAATAGCAGGGAAAAGCGCATCGCCATCGTTGGAGATGGCGTTCGCAGCTAAAGCACTAAACGGTATCACACCTTGAATGTATAAAGTGGTGACAATGATTTGCGGTCCACAACCGGGTAAGAAGCCAATTAATACTGCAATTAAAGGTGCTAAATAGGCATAATTTACAAACCATGTTTTTAAATCAAGACCAAACACTGTCACTAGTAGTTCAAATAATATAAAGGAGGCAACCACCCACGCAGTTACAAAATGAGTATCTTGCAGTACTTTTGTTATTTTTGAAGGCGAACTGCATACATCATCTTCTGAGGTTACTTCCTTATAGCTTTCACCTTTTGATGATAGCGCCCACATAAATACTACAAACAATGCCATTAATGCGCCAAAAAAACTGACTGCGGTCACTGTGTGCTTGCCAAATTGGCTTAAATCAATATTAAACGCCAGTACAAAAGCAATAAGTAACCCAGGAATAATAGCCATTAACCAAATAGGCTTGCTCAACTTTATTATTTTGGTTGGCAATACAGTCACTGGTTGTGTTTGCTTTTGATTGGTAGGGCATAAATAACCTGTTTTATGCAGTTTATTAACCAGTAAGCCTGTTAGCGTTCCAACGACTAAGCCTATTGCCATTATCGTTAACCCATCAGTAGGGCGGGTAGCTAATAATAAAAATGCCGCATCACCCATAGTGGCCGTTAATACCGCAACAATAGCCCCAAAGCTGGCTTGTCCCTTGGTAAATTGAGTAACCACAATGATTGCACCACCACAGCCTGGCAGCATACCTAAAAAAGCAGCAAAGCTGACCTCTAATACAGGAGACTTAGCATTTAGATAACGAAGCTCTAGTTGGGGTAAATGATCAATCGCGTAGTAGTAAATAAATAGGGTCGCAGCAACAAACACACTGACTTGAAAAAAAGCATCACTAAGTGCAGTGATTGTTATAGTGCGTAAGCTGGGCAGGGCTAAACAAACTAAAATTAACAGTGGTAAAATTAGGCGTTTATTTTGATGAAAAACACGTTTTGCAGCTGGCGAAATAACTCCCAAATGTTCTGTTAAAAACATACAGTACGACCTAATTAATAAACTAGATCGCACTGTACTATTTTATTAAATGATAATCAATATCATTTATGTGGTTGCTTGAGAACGTTTATTTACGTTGAAACTCTGAGTTTTCATTCCAAGTAGGCCATTGAGTTTGCTGTGAAATATCAAAACCTACTTTATAAAATAGTTGTAAATCTTGAACCGCACCTGATAAATCCCACTCATCACGATATCTATCACAAGGCTGGTGGTAACAACCGCGCAATACTAAACTCATACGCTTGCGATAATTAGCCGTTTCTTCGTCAAATGCTTCTGAACCACCACCGGCATACATAGCAGGTACACCCATATTGGCAAAGGCAAAGTGATCTGAGCGGTAGTAACCACCTGAAGATGGTTTAGGGTCGCCCGATACTGTTCTACCTTGCTCTTTAGCAGCCGTTGCTAATAGTTCATCCATTTGCGATTTACCAATACCCACCACACTAATATCTTTTACTTTTCCTAATAGGTTTAAGCTATCCATATTAATATTAGCAACGGTTTTATTTGCTGGAATAACCGGGTTAGCGGCGTAATATTTTGAGCCAAGCAAGCCTTGTTCTTCAGCGGTTACCGCTAAAAAGGTCATTGAGCGGTCAGGGCGTTTACCTAGTTTAGTAAAGGCTTCAGCCACTTCGATCATACCGGCTGTACCTGTCGCATTATCGTGGGCACCATTATAAATTTGATCGCCTTTACGATTTTTATCCGTTCCTAAATGATCCCAATGCGCAGAGTAAATAATATGCTCATCTGGCGTTTTACTACCAGGAAGAGTGGCAATAAAGTTATAAGATACCGATTTTTTGATGGTATTTTTTACATTCACAGTGGCAGCTAAATCGCCCATATCTACATGGTAAGCGCCTTTAGCTGCTTCTGCTTTAGCAGTATCAAAATCAAGACCTGCTTTAGTAAATAGCTCTTTTGCTACATCAACAGTAACCCAACCTTCAACAGCAACACGATCCATGTTGTTATTATCTTTTACAAAACCAAACTGCTCGCCACTCCACGAGTTCTCAACCACTGACCAAGGGTAAGAAGCAGGAGCCGTTTCATGAATGATAATAGCGCCCGCTGCACCTTGACGGCTTGCTTCTTCGTATTTATAAGTCCAGCGCCCGTAATAGGTCATGGCATCACCGGTAAATAAGTTTGGATCTTTAGTTGCAAAACCAGGATCATTTACCAGCATCACGACGGTTTTACCCTTAACATCTAGGCCTTCGTAATCATTCCAATTATATTCAGGTGCGTTAACACCGTAGCCGACAAATACCAGCTCTGAATTTTCAATCCCTTCTTGCGCACTTATACGGCTACTACCCATTACCATGTCTTTTTTGTATTGGTAGTCTTTACCGCCAATATTAAGCACCATGTCAGAGTCTGCTTCTAATGATACAAGCGGGACTTCTTGGAAAAAACTATCACCGTTACCCGGTTCAAAGCCCAATGCAGTAAATTCTTTTGTTAAGTAGTCAAGCGTAAGCTTTTCACCTTCAGATGAAGGAGCACGACCACCAAACTCATCAGAGGCTAACACTTTTACATGCTTAGCAATTTCATCGGCTTGAATGCTGTTATAGCCTTTCGCGACATCGTCAGAAGTGATACTTGTTGTTGCACAACCCGCTAGAATCGCTGTTGTGATTAAGGTCAAAGAAAAATAACGTTTCATATTGGCTCTTTTTTTGTTCTAAGTGACCCTAGTATATGAACTTCTGTTAATTAGAACCAGTTTTTGCGGTAAACTGTCACGGATAAAAATGTACAGTAAAGGTAACAATGAAGCGTTTTACTCCCCCAGAACAATTCCAAGTAACGAGCCTAAACACAGGGGCATTTGCTCACTTACGTCAGCTGTTTAAAATTCATCAACAAACAGACTGGCCAGAACCTGCGTATTTTGCCCCGTACTTAAATGCCATAAACGCAAATAATCTCCCCGTTCGTTTTATCGATGATGCAAAGGTTGACTTTGCTGAGCGCTATTATGAACAAGTTATTTTTGAAACTGGGGAAGTGCCTACTCGCCAGCAAAATTGGCATGATCTGTTTGGTGGTTTTATTTGGTGTTTATTCCCAAAAACAAAAGCCCTAATCAATCAGCGTCATGTAGATGAAATAGCTGTGCATGGTTTAAAACAACGCAGTAAACATCGTAACGCATTAACCCTGTTTGACGAGTGTGGCGTAGTTTTAGCTATTAGTGACTCTAATTGGAAAGCATGCTTAAGAGACCATCAATGGAAAACAGCATTTATAACGCAAAGAGAGCAGTGGGGTAAAACTATAGCGCCATTCATGTTTGGCCACGCTAATTACGAAATGTTGACCAAACCTTATATTGGGCTCACAGGCAAAGCATTATTTGTGAATGTACCCGATGAAATATTTTGTAAAGATTTAGTAACGCAATATCAGTACCTAGATAAGCAACTTTATGAGATGATTAAAAATGATGATTGTTTAGCCGATAATAAACAGCTTTCACCCTTACCCTTATTAGGTGTTCCTGGTTGGTGTGAGGAGAATAACAATTCATCATTTTACGACAACACGGACTATTTTAGACCGAAACGAAGGACACGAAAATGATAGAAGTCACCGCGCTTAAGAAGAAGTTTAAGCTCACCAAAGATCATAAAAAAAATAAAATAGATGAAGTAGACCCACGCGAAGATAAAGACTTTTTTCATTCAGTAAAAAATGTCAGCTTTAGCTGTGCAAAAGGCGAAGTATTGGGGCTGTTAGGGCCTAATGGCGCGGGTAAAACCACCACCTTAAGAATGATTTCAACCGCATTAAAACCGGATGATGGCAGTATTACTATTGCTGGAAATGACATAATTAAAAAGCCACTCATTGGGCGTAAATCTATCGGGTTTTTGTCTGGCTCTACTGGTTTATATGGCCGTTTAACGGTAAAAGAAAATATCGAATATTTTGCAAAGCTACATGGCATGAGCAAGCAGGCAATCAAGGCACGCTGTGAAGAGTTATTTACCTTACTCGATATGCATAAATTTATTGATAAACGTGCTGAAAACTTATCAACCGGTATGAAGCAAAAAGCCAACATTGCGCGTGCTGTGGTGCATCATCCAGACGTTGTTATTCTTGATGAGCCAACTACCGGGCTTGATATTATGACTACGCAAACAGTGATTAACTTTATTAAAGGCTTAAAAGCACAAGGCACTCCGGTTATTTTCTCAACGCACCATTTAGATGAAGTTGCGCTTTTATGTGACCGTGTAGCGGTTATTAATGAAGGGGTAAGTTGTTTTGATGGCACTCTAGCTGAATTTAAACAAGCAGGTAACAGCGAAGAATTAAACCAAGCGTTTATGAACATATTAGCGGAGAAGCAAGATGTTTGAAGTTTTTAAAAAGGAATTAACCGAGCTGCTACGCGATAAAAAAACTTTGTTATTCGTGGTGGTATTTCCGATTGTGGTTTTTCCGTTGTTATTTGCTGTGGTTGCGTTTATCTCTTCTCAAGCTGCGCTTGATGCAGAGCAAAAGGTAAATACCTATGCAATTATCAATGGCGACTTTGCCCCAGAATTTACTGATAAAGTGTTTTATCATAAAAGCTTTGAATTATATAAAGGCGATAAAACCTTTAATAGTGTTGAGGAGCTAAAAGCAGGGGTAACTGCTGGCGATATCGACATGGGGATATACTTACCAAGCGATGCAGTAAAAACATTAAATGATAAAAAGCAAAGTGAATGGCAAGTTGTATTTAATGATTCAAAATCAATTAACTTCTTATTTGAGCGAGTAAAAGAGCTTGCTAAAGAGTACAGCGATACACTTCAAGAAAGTAAACTATTGAGCTTTGGTATTGATAAAAGCGCTCAGCAATCTATTTTAAAGCCAATTAATGTGGTTAAAGTTGATACTGCAGACAAACGTGAAAACTTAGGTGAAAAAGTAGGTGGGTTTTTACCTTATTTACTTATCCCGTTAGTACTGATGGGGGCAACTTACCCAGCAATTGATTTAGGCGCTGGCGAAAAAGAGCGTGGTACTTTAGAAACCTTACTACTTACCCCCATTACTCGTACTGAGCTAGTATTGGGTAAATTTATTACTCTACTCACAACTTCAATCGCATCAACTACTATCACCGTCATTAGTATGGGGTGTTGGATTGCATTAGCACTGGCATTTGCTGATCTAGAGTTTATTAAAGCCGCATTTAGTACATTAGGCATTTCTGACTTACTGATGATTTTTGTATTATTATTACCAATTGCAGCTATTTTTTCTGCATTAGCATTGGCTATATCAATCTATGCACGTTCGTTTAAAGAAGCGCAAAATTACATGACGCCATTAAGTATGGTGGTATTTTTCCCAATTATTATCTCTATTATGCCTAATATGGAACTGACCGCTAAAACAGCCTTTATTCCGGTTACTAACGTCGCCTTAGCGATTAAAGAAATTATTAAAGGCACAGTCGATTACACGCTGGTGGGATTAATATTTTTGGCTACGGCACTGATAGCCGGTGCACTATTGGCATTTTGTGTTAAGTGGTTTAACCGCGAAGACGTGTTGTTTAGATAACCATCTAAATTGCAAAGTAAAAAAAAAGGTCGCACAGCGACCTTTTTTTATAAATTATTAATTATGAGACAGTGCTATTTGCTTAATTTAAGCTCTGTGTTTGAAAATTACTAGATAAGCAATCAATAAAAAACCGCTGTATGAAAAACCATACAGCGGTTTTTTAATTAACTTTAAGCTTATGCGTTAAATTGCGCTTTAATAGTTTCAATTGCGCTATCGATATCAATCATAAGTTTTTCACCGGTGCGACGGTTTTTAAGTTCTACCTTATTCTCATCAAGGTTACGCTCACCAATGACAAGCGTGTAAGGTACACCAAGTAATTCCATGTCGTTAAACATAACACCAGGGCGCTCTTTACGGTCATCAAATAACACGTCCAAACCTGCATCTTTTAAACCTTGATAGAGGTTATTAGCAATATCAGGAATACGATGCGATTTATGCATATTCATTGGCACAATTGCTAAATCGAAAGGAGCTATAGCTTTAGGCCATGTAATACCGTATTGATCGTTATTTTGCTCAATAGCTGCAGCAACAATACGTGATACACCAATTCCATAACAGCCCATAGTCATTATTTGGTTTTTACCTGACTCGCTTAGTACACCTGCTTTTAATGCTTCTGAGTACTTAGTACCTAGCTGGAAAATATGACCCACTTCAATACCGCGCTTAATTTGTAACGTGCCTTGACCACACGGGCTAGGATCGCCTTCTACAATATTACGGATATCAGCAACTTCGTAGTTTGTTACGTCGCGATCCCAGTTAATACCGCTAAAGTGCTCATCATCATTATTGGCACCGGCTACAAAATCAGCCATTACATCCGCTGTTCTATCAACAATAATAGGCATGTTCAAGCCAACTGGGCCTAAAGAGCCTGGTTTTGCGCCAATGGCAGCAACAATATCTGCTTCGGTTGCCATTTCAAGTGGAGAATCAACCAATGGGTGCTTTTCAGCTTTGAGTTCATTAAGTTCGTGATCGCCACGCAGTACTAATGCAACAAGCCCGCGTACGCCGTCTTCATTAGGAGTACCATAAACCACTAATGTTTTAACACCGCGATGGGGTTTTACGCCATAGTGTTTTTTAAGCTCATTAATTGTTTTAGCATCAGGCGTTGGGAATGCTTTTAACTCTTTGCTTGCTTGTGGGCGAGCTTCAGTTGGCGCTAATGCTTCGGCTTTTTCAATATTAGCGGCGTAGTCGCTGGCATCACTAAAAGCAATGGCATCTTCGCCAGATTCAGCAAGTACATGGAACTCATGCGATACACTACCGCCAATAGAGCCTGTATCTGCAATTACTGGGCGGTAATCTAAGCCTAAACGTTCAAAAATATTACAGTAGGCTTTGTGCATTACTTGATACGTTGCATCTAAACATTCATCGGTTAAATGGAATGAGTAGGCATCTTTCATAGTAAATTCACGGGCACGCATAACACCAAAACGTGGGCGACGTTCGTCACGTACTTTAGTTTGTACTTGGTACAAAGTAATTGGTAGTTGTTTGTAGCTGTTAATTTCTTTACGAACAAAATCGGTGATCACTTCTTCATGGGTAGGGCCCATGGCAAATTCACGATTATGACGGTCGGTAAAGCGCATTAACTCAGGACCAAACTCACTCCAGCGGCCAGACTCTTCCCATAAATCAGCAGGCTGAATAACAGGCATAAGCATTTCAATTGCGCCGGCTTTATCCATTTCTTCGCGTACTATGTTTTCTACTTTTCTTAGCACACGTAAGCCAGAGGGAAGCCAAGTGTATAAACCCGAAGCGACGCGACGGATCATTCCGGCTCTAAGCATTAATTGATGCGAGACAATTTCCGCATCGGATGGCGTTTCTTTAAGTGTAGCGAGTATATATTGACTAGTACGCATGTTTTTTCCGAAATAGAGTGATATGTTCTTTTAATTAAGGCGCTCAGTTTACCAGCGGTTGCATTGACACTAAAGCGCTAAGTGATTTTTTATCGAATTTTATAGCCATAGCAGGGCTTTAAAGTTAGCTTAACTGAGCTCAATATGAGTAACCAGATGATGAGAATCAGTCACTTGCCAGGTAATATTGTATTCATACAAATTCATACCATAGCTTTGCACGCCTTGTTTTTGCTTTTTATAGGCAGGGCGCGGATCTTGTTTTAGCACATTACTAATAAACGCTTGTAGCTCAGGATAGTGACTTTGTTTATTTATAAATTCTATAGCCTGTTGGCTAAACTCAACACTCATTTGAGTCTCTGGGCGCGTATCGGCAAATCCAGCGCTTGCATCGGGTAATGAGTCTGAATAGGGTAAATAAGGTTTTATATCTACGATGGGTGTGCCATCAAGTAAATCAATACCGGCGAGCAATAACGCCAACTGACCGTTTTTATACTCAATTCCCTCTAACTTTACTGCACTCATGCCAATGGCATTTGGACGAAAAGTTGCTCGAGTAGCAAACACGCCTTTACGCTCATTACCGCCAAGGCGCGGCGGGCGAACCATTGCTGAATAGCCTTTATCAGCAGTTTCATGAAAACGAAATAACAGCCAAATATGGCTAAATTCATCTAATCCGCGAACAAATTCTTCACGATTAAATTCTTTGGCAAAAATCAGTTTAGCTTTAGCCTCGGGTACTAATCTAGGTTGCCTAGGAATGGCAAATTTTTGTTTATACGGAGATTGAATATGGCCAATAGCCGAAATTTGATAATCGCTCATAATGCTCGGTTATAGAAAAAATAGAGCGTTATTCTACCTTTTATTGACGTTGCTGGCATTAGCTTAATTTGGGGATATTTTATTTTTAGACTAATAGGTTTAAATGTGAAAAAAAAAGGTAAGGCTAAAAATAGCCTTACCTAATGTTTTAACAATTAAGCTATTATTAAAACATGTATTGGAATGATACTGACGCAACATCCATTTCTGGATCAATATCATCTTCTAATTCGTAACGCTCATACTCTAAACGCACTTGCATATTGGTTGTAAATGCATATTCAATACCTGCACCGTAAAATACGTCGCCGCCATCTTGAGATGCGCTTACGCTGCCAACTGGAAGTTCTTGAGTAACTTCTGCATCCCATTCAAACCAACCACCTTTTGCATAAACAGAAAAATCTTCAGTAATAGGCGCTGCAAAACGTGCTGCTAACGATACGCCATCAATTTCAGCTTTGCTGTCTATATCACTCACTTCATCAAAATTTTGATAAGCAAGCTCAAGACTTAAATGTTCATTAAATTGGGTACCAATGTAACCTTTTAACATTTGCGCGTCGTCATCAAAGTCGGTGTCGTTTTCGCTATCTTCAAACTGAAATGAATATTGGCCATAACCAATACCAGTGTAAATACGCGGAGAGTCCATGTCGGTAACATCAGCTTGTGCCGCTGAATTAAAACCCAGTGTTGCTAAAGCAAGTGCAGAAAGAGAAAGTGTTTTAATCATTATATAGCTCCTTTAAAAAGTAATATCGATGAATTATTTCATCAAACGTCGATTTACTAATTGCAGTGAGCGTGCCAAGTATTATTTAGCCTAATATTTAGTCTTTATGTGTGTTTGTTAAGCTATTATGGTGTTTTTGGCACGCAAAACAATCAGGTGTTCAGCGTGCAGTTAATCCATAAAAATTAAAAAATTGTAGCTTTTACAAGTTGTTGTAGTTTCTACATACCTATAAAAGTAACTAAATTAAACTTTATCTAATAAGTTTTCTGTTTCGATGGCTATTTGCTTCATTTTAATTGCGTAGTTCTCAAGCTTTTTGTCTTCGTCGGTAACCGATTTAAATTCTGGTACCGCCACAGGGTAACCCGTTTCATCCATAGCAACAAAGCTAATAACACAGTGATTGGTTTCAACTAAGTTTTGCGTTTTCGGGTCGCCACAGCGAACTTGAATAAAAATTTGCATGCTGGTTTTGCCGGTGTGTGCAATTTTTGCTTCAACCTCAACAATTTGGCCAACTAAGATAGGACGGCTAAACTTAACGCCCGCAACCGATACTGTTACACAGTAATGGCCGCTCCAGCCCGCAGCACAGGCATAACCCGCTTGGTCAATCCACTTCATGACCACACCGCCATGCACCTTACCACCAAAATTTACATCGGTTGGTTCTGCTAAAAAACGAAAAATTACACTCGACGACGCCATAACACACTCTCATTCATTCATATTACTTAACAGCATAGCGCAAAAAAGGGGCCGAAGCCCCTGCAATTTAGGATAAGTTTATAATTTCTATAGAAAGGTTGTTACATATTGGGATAGTTAGGGCCACCAGCACCTTCGGGAGTTACCCAGGTAATATTTTGGCTCGGATCTTTAATATCACAGGTTTTACAATGCACACAGTTTTGCGCGTTGATCACAAAGGATTGCTCGCCTTCTACTTCTTGTACTTCGTAAACGCCGGCAGGGCAGTAGCGCTGTGCTGGCTCGTCAAATTTAACTAAGTTAACGTTAATCGGAATTGATGCATCTTTTAGTTTTAAGTGACACGGCTGCGATTCTTCATGATTGGTATTAGATAAAAACACTGAAGAAAGCTTATCAAAACTGAGTTTGCCATCAGGCTTAGGGTAGTTAATTTTTTCAGCTTGGTTAGCGTCTTTTAAAGTTGCATGATCAGGTACGTTATCTTTAAAACTAAACGGTAGGGCACCCTTAAATATATTTTGATCAAGCGTGTTATATGCGCCGCCTGCAAATTTACCTAAGGTATGCATAGCAGGGCCAAAATTACGAGACTGATACAGCTCTTTAAACGCCCATGACTTTTTAAACTCATCGCTATACTGGGTTAAATCAGTATTGGCTAAATTGTTTTGTAGCGCATTAAAAATAACTTCAGCGGCTATCATGCCTGACTTCATAGCCGTATGGTTGCCTTTAATTTTTGCAAAGTTAAGCGTGCCTGCATCACAGCCCACTAGCAAGCCACCCGGGAAGTGCATTTTTGGTAATGAATGTAAACCGCCTTTAGCAATAGCACGTGCACCGTAAGCAATGCGTTCTCCACCTTCAAGCGTATTTTTGAAAATAGGGTGATGTTTTAATCGTTGAAATTCATCAAACGGGCTTAAGTGTGGGTTTGAGTAATTTAAATCAACAATTAACCCCACAACCACTTGGTTGTTTTCGCTATGATACATAAAGGCGCCACCGCCAGTGTCGCCACTTAATGGCCAACCGGTTCCGTGTACAACTTTACCCAATTGATGTTTAGATTCATCAATTTGCCAAATTTCTTTAAAACCTAAACCATAATGCTGTGGTGAACTTTCATCGTCTAAAGCAAACTGATTGATCAGTTGCTTACCTAGATGACCACGACAGCCCTCAGCAAATACTGTGTACTTAGCGCGTAGCTCCATACCTGGCATGTAACCGTCTTTTTCATTGCCATTTTTATCTACACCCATATCGCCAGTAATGATGCCTTTTACAACATCATCTTCAATAATGACTGAATGCGCACTAAAGCCTGGAAATATTTCTACTCCAAGATTTTCTGCTTGCTCTGCTAACCAGCGACATACATTACCCATAGAAACAATGTAGTTACCCTTGTTATGAAATGTATTTGGTGTAGCAAAGTGAGGAATTGAGGTTGCTTTATGTTCGTTGTTAAACCAGTAAATCTCATCATTTACCACCTTAGTCGAAACAGGAGCGCCGAGTTCCTGCCAATTTGGCAGTAATTCGTCAAGTGCTTTGGTTTCAAAAACGGCACCTGATAATACATGTGCACCAACTTCTGAGCCTTTTTCAACTACACATATCATGCACTCTTGTTGTTTTTCTTGTGCTTGCTGCGCGAGTTTAATTGCTGTTGAAAGCCCCGCTGGACCTGCCCCTACAACTACAACATCAAATTCCATGGTTTCGCGTTCAATCATAATAACCTCTTTATCTATGACGGACTCACCTTTGCATTATTTGGCAAAAAGTAAGCTAAGCAACCTGTTTCTTCGTTATGCAAATTAATCGTTACAGGTTGTGAATAGTTTAAGGTTATTTTAGGTTGACGTTTACGTCAACAGGAAGTAGTCTGATTTCATAAAATAAATAGGTTGACGTAGACGTTAGCTTATAGGTTTAAATAATTATGGAGTCCCTATGAAAGTTCTCGTACCAATAAAAAGAGTGATCGACTACAACGTAAAAGCTCGCGTTAAACCTGACAACAGCGGTGTTGATTTAACTAACGTTAAAATGGCCATGAACCCATTTTGTGAAATTGCTGTAGAAGAAGCGATTCGTTTAAAAGAAGCGCGTACTGCAACCGAAGTAGTTGTTGTTACTATTGGCGCTAAAGCCTCTCAAGAACAATTACGTACAGCACTAGCTTTGGGCGCAGATAAAGCGATTCATGTTGAAACAGAGCAAAACTTAGAGTCCATACATATAGCAAAATTGCTTGCCAAAGTAGTTGAACAAGAATCGCCTGAACTGGTTATTTTAGGAAAACAGTCAATCGATTCTGATAATAATCAAACAGGTCAAATGCTAGCGGCGCTGACTAACCGTGGTCAAGGTACGTTTGCTTCTAAAGTGGTTATTGAAAATGACAAAGTAAATGTCACTCGTGAAGTAGATGGTGGTTTACAAACCGTTGCACTTAATTTACCCGCAATAGTCACCACCGATTTACGTTTGAATGAGCCACGTTATGCGTCGCTACCTAATATTATGAAAGCCAAACGTAAGCCGTTAGAAGTTATTGCGGCTGATTCGCTAGGTGTAGATTTAGCCCCGCGTATTGAATTGGTCAGTGTAGAAGAGCCTGCAAAACGTAGCGGCGGGATTATTGTTGAAGATGTTGCACAGCTTGTAGAAAAACTTAAAACAGAGGCAAAGGTGATTTAAATGAAAACTCTTGTAATTGCAGAGCACGATAACGGTGCCTTAAAACCAGAAACCTCAAAAACGATTAATGCCGCTAAAAAATTAGGCTTTGACGTAGATGTATTATTAGCAGGCATAAACCTTGGCGCCATGAGTGAGTCACTCGCGAGCATTGAGGGTGTTGCGAATGTTTTACTTGCTGATAATGCAGTTTATGAGCATCAACTTGCTGAAAGTATGACAGATCTAGTGTTATCACTTGCAGATAGTTATAGCCATATTGTGGCAAGTGCAACTACTACAGGTAAAAACTTTATGCCGCGTGTTGCCGCATTATTAGATGTAGCGCAAATTTCAGAAATTATTGACGTAATTGACGCAGATACATTTAAACGTCCAATTTACGCGGGTAATGCTATTGCAACGGTTAAATCGCTCGATAGTAAAAAAGTGATCACAGTACGTGCAAGTAGCTTTGATTTACAAGGCGAGCAAGCTCCAGCTAATGTAACCGCTGTAGATGCAGTCTCTGATTCACAGTTAAGCAGTTTTGTTAGTGTTGAACAAACTGAATCAGAGCGTCCAGAGCTAACGGCTGCAGATGTGGTTATTTCGGGTGGTCGTGGTATGCAAAATGGTGAAAATTTTGCATTATTAAATGGCATTGCCGATAAACTCGGTGCCGCTATTGGTGCATCACGTGCAGCGGTTGACGCGGGCTTTGTGCCTAACGATATGCAAGTAGGGCAAACAGGTAAAATTGTCGCGCCTAATTTATATATTGCCGTGGGTATTAGTGGTGCCATTCAGCATCTTGCGGGTATGAAAGATTCAAAAGTTATTGTTGCCATTAATAAAGACCCTGATGCGCCAATATTCCAAGTAGCTGATTACGGTTTAGTTGCTGACTTATTTGATGTTTTACCACAGTTAGAGCAAGCACTATAAAGGACAGCAATAAACCGCTCCTAAAGTAACAAATTCTGATTTAAAGCCGCCGTTTCATTATTGATTCTGCGGCTTTTTTAATTCAACAACTCCACTTATCTAAATTACTTGCGATTTAAGTTTTTTTACTACAAAGTGACAGCGTTGTCATTTGTAGAAATACAAATTATTAAATAGGAGCCAAAATGACAAGGTATAAAGCACTTGATGCTATGCGTGGGCTAACCATAGCGTTAATGATACTGGTAAACACGCCGGGATCGTGGTCCCATGTGTATGCCCCTTTACTTCATGCAGATTGGCATGGCTGTACCCCTACGGATGTAATTTTTCCGTTTTTTATGTTTATTATTGGCTCTGCGATGTTTTTTTCGTTCAAAAAAACTAACAGTGCAGCCAGTACTAGCCAAGTATTAAGACTAGTTAAACGTGGAGCAATTATATTTGCCATTGGTCTAGCTTTAAATATTTATCCCTTTACTACCAATATTGAAAACTTGAGAATATTAGGTGTACTACAACGTATAGGGATAGCCTATATTTTAGCGTCTATCTGTGTGTTGTTTTTAAATAAGCGAGGGGTGTTAACGCTATCGGTTATTATCTTAGTTGCTTATTGGTTATTACTGTTAAGCGTTGGCGCTGAAAACGCTTATACACTCGAACATAACCTAGTTAGAGCGGTTGATATTGCCGTACTAGGTGAGTCGCATTTATGGCAAGGCAAAGGGCTCGCATTTGATCCAGAAGGTCTCATCAGTACGTTACCCGCTGTGGTGAGTGTATTATTTGGTTTTGAAGTAACGCGCATGTTAACGAGCACAAGTTGCCAGTGGGCAAGCATTAAACGGCTTTTAGTTATTGGTGCAGTTGCAGTTGTTATCGGGCAATTAAGCTCAATGGTGATGCCAATTAATAAATCACTTTGGACCAGTAGCTTTGTTATTTACACATCAGGTATTGCCTGTATTGTGTTGGCATTTTTTGTTTGGCTTTGTGACATTGTTAAACCTGAGCGCCTTGTTAATCCATTAATTGTGTATGGGTCAAACCCACTGTTTATATATGTATTATCAGCTGTGTGGGTACTGAGCTATTCACTGATTAATATTGGAGAGCTAAACTTAGGGGATTGGATGTATCAGCAACTCGCCTTGGTTATGAGCGCTAAATTGGCATCGTTCACCTTTGCTTTATTGCATGTTATTGGCTTTTGGGTAATTTCGAATATGCTTTATAAACGAAAAATATTTATAAAGATTTAGTATTTATAACAATTTGCTTCCCTAAGCGGGAGGCTAATTGTTCAAGTATTTATGCACATTAATATATCAGACAATAAAAAACCAACCCGCGGGTTGGTTTTTTTATTTAACGTTACAAAGCTTAGCTTAGTACGTTGCGCTGCCTTTGGTACGTGGGAACGCAATAACATCACGTACGTTACCCATACCGGTAACATAAGCAACTAAGCGCTCAAACCCTAAACCAAAGCCAGAGTGTGGCACGCTACCGTATTTACGTAGATCGCGGTACCAGCTGTAGTCTTCTTTGTTTAAGCCCATCTCTTCAAGGCGTGCATCTAATACATCAAGACGCTCTTCACGTTGTGAACCACCAATGATCTCACCAATACCTGGTGCTACTACGTCCATAGCAGCAACAGTTTTGCCGTCTTCGTTTTGGCGCATGTAGAATGCTTTAATATCACGCGGGTAGTTTTTAATAACAACCGGTGCTTTAAAGTGTTCTTCAGCTAGGTAGCGCTCGTGCTCAGACTGTAAATCTACACCCCATTCAACGTCGTACTCAAATTTCTTGCCACACGCTTTTAAAATCTCTACAGCATCGGTGTAGTCAACTTGGGCAAAGTCTTTTTCAACAAATTCCTCTAAACGGCTAATGGCTGTTTTTTCAACACGTAATGCGAAAAATTCCATGTCGTCACGGCGTTCTTCTAATACAGCTTTAAATACATACTTAAGCATGTTTTCAGCCAGTTTTGCGATATCTTCTAAATCAGCAAACGCAACTTCTGGCTCTACCATCCAAAATTCAGCTAAGTGGCGAGATGTATTTGAATTTTCTGCACGGAACGTAGGACCAAAGGTGTAAATTTTTGACATAGCTGATGCATATGTTTCACCGTTTAGCTGGCCAGATACCGTTAGAAAGGCTTCTTTGCCAAAAAAGTCTTCGCTGTAATCAATCTCGCCTTTGTCCGTCATTGGCAGATTTTGCATATCAAGCGTTGATACACGGAACATCTCACCTGCGCCTTCACAGTCACTTGCAGTAATAATTGGCGTGCTGATCCAGTAAAACCCTTGCTCATGGTAAAAGCGGTGGATTGCTTGTGCTAAACAGTTACGGACACGTGTTACTGCGCCAATCATATTAGTGCGAGGGCGAAGGTGAGCGTGTTCACGTAAATACTCAATGCTGTGGCGTTTAGCCGACATTGGGTAGGTGTCTGGGTTTTCAACCCAACCTAACACAGTTACTGAGTTAGCTTGAATTTCGAAAGATTGACCTTGTCCTGCTGATTGTACTAATACACCGGTAACCGACACAGAACAGCCTGCTGTTAAGCTTGTAACTTCATCATAATTATTCAGTGAATTAGGAACTACCGCTTGAATAGGATCAAAACACGAACCGTCATGAACGGCTAAAAATGATATTCCTGCTTTTGAATCGCGGCGTGTACGGATCCAGCCTTTAATGGTTACTTGGCTGTCTACCGCAACATTGCCTTTTAATAGCTCTGAAATCGCTAAATGGCTCATCTTCACTCCAATGATATAAGTTGCCTAACTATATAAATTAACTGTGCGTTACTCGTGCTATTTAGCATTTGAGGTCACTGCACTTGAACCTTGTATAATACCTAGTAAAGTAAAATAAAAAAACTGTTGTGGGCAACTCTTTAAAAGTTTTTAGTGGTACGTTGTTTTTTTAACCAATTTTTACAGTTAAATAACCACTATTACCATTTGTTGCTCTGAAATTTCATCAATTTGTGGCATTATTAGTAAATAAACCGAATTGACGTATTAATAAAAAATGGATGCTATGAAACAAGTTTTTATTTTACGAGGGCTACCAGGCAGTGGTAAGTCATATTATGCACAAAATCTCGCCGAGGAACTTTCCGGTGCAGATGAAAGCCAATATTTTATTTGCTCAACAGATGATTACTTTGTTAACGAGCAAGGTGAGTACCATTTTGATAAGTTTAAATTATCGCAATATCACAATTTAAACTTGGCGCGTTTTATTAATGCCCTAGCACAAGGTATTGAACTGGTAATAGTGGATAACACCAATATTAAAAAGTGGGAATTTATTGCTTACTCACAAGCAGCCATTGCTTTAGGCTACCAGGTCAAAGAAGTCATTGTTGGCGAAGTGAAAGATAAATCGATGCAACACTTATATGCTAAGCGCAATAGCCATAACATACCGTTAAAAACGATTAGTAAAATGGCTTACATGTTTGAGTGGTAATTATTAAATTTTAGCTAATACGTCTATATCAGAGTGCGTAATGGCATCTAAATGGGCGGTGATTTTTTCACTGCTCCAGTCCCACCATGCAATCGCTAAAAGTTTATTAATAGTCTCATCATCAAAACGCTTTTTTATCAATTTTGCAGGGTTACCGCCTACAATACCATAGGCGGGCACATCAGACGTTACCACAGATTTACTTGCTATAATGGCACCATCACCGACTTTTACTCCTGGCATAATGGTGGCGTTGTAACCTATCCACACATCATTACCTATTTCAGTATCTCCCTTAAAAGGTAAATCACCTTGTTGAGGTGCAGATTTTTCCCAGCCATTACCAAATATAAAAAATGGATAGGTAGAAAAGCCGGAGGTTTGATGATTAGCCCCATTCATTATAAAAGTAACGTCTTTAGCTATCGCACAAAACTTACCTATGATAAGACGGTCCCCGATAAAATCGAAATGGTAAAGTACATTTTTTTCAAAGTTTTCAGGGCCATCAGGGTCGTCGTAATAGGTATAATCACCAACGTCTATATTCGCAGAGGTGATAAAGTTTTTTAAATAACCTACTTGAGGAAACCCTTCCATAGGTGATGGATTGTTTGGATTTGGTCCGTTCATAGTTTCCTCCAAAGTAGAATATATAAAGCGCTAGCTTTTAAATGCCGCCAGTGGATGAGAGGTACTAAGCGATACATGTACGTTATCACCAGGATTTACCACTACTTCATGACTCACGCGACTTGTAACCACAGTACCACAGGCTAGTTTTATGGCGCATAATCTGCTGCCGCCTTCAAAGCGTACCCAAATTACTTCGCCATTATTTCCTACACTGCTTTGTACTAATAATACATCATCTGGACGAAGTAACACCTCTACCTCACCGTTTTCACAGTCAACACCATGAGCGGGAACATTACCAATATCGGTAAGTGCTTGGCCGTTATTCAGCGTTCCTTTTATAAAACTAGCTTCACCTAAAAATCGTGCCACAAAGCGATTGTTGGGTGCACTAAAGCATTGCTCTGGGCTATCAATTTGCTGTATCTTTCCGCCTTTTAGTACACCCACGCGATCGCCCACCGAAAGTGCTTCTTCTTGATCGTGCGTTACCCAAATAGCGGGTACGCCGGCTTCTTTAAGCGCATTACGTATATCCCAACGTAGCATGTCTTTTAAAGCCGCGTCTAAGTTTGATAGTGGCTCATCAAGTAATACAAAGTCTGGCTGGTGGGCTAGGGTGCGCGCTAATGCAACACGCTGTTTTTGCCCCCCAGAAAGTGTCGCTGGTTTTTTATGTCTAAACGCATCTAAACCGAGTAGCTTTATCCAATGATCAGCAGGGCTTGTGTCTTTTAGTTTAAAACACACATTTTGCTCAACCGTTAAATGGGGAAACAACGCAAAGTCTTGAAACACCATACCCACACTGCGTTTTTCAGGGGCTACAGTATGCTTTGGTGTAGCAGTCCATTTAGCAACTTTAATTTCACCGTCGCTAATTGGTAAAAGCCCTGCTAGAGCCTGTAAAATAGTACTTTTACCACAACCTGTTGGACCAACAAGCATTAAAATTTCGCTTTCACCTAAAGTGAAATTTAAGTCACTAACAACACGATTACTGCCATAATCTATAGACAACTGACTTACAGATAGCATTTATATAAATCCTTAATGTTCAAACTGGTTGCGTTTCTCGCCAGACATCATAATAGCTAAAGCCGCCGCCGAAATCACCACCAACAATAACCCAGGTATTGCTGCGCGGCCAAAATAACCGGCTTCGTAAACACGCCATAAATAAGTAGATAAGGTTTCAAAACCAGTTGGACCCAATAATAGTGTGGCTTCTAATTCACGCATTGACTCTAAAAAGACTAAAGCGGCTCCTGCAATAATACCACGCATAGTCAGTGGTAAAGTAATACGTGTGAAAGCTTCACGTGGGCTTGCGCCTAATACCCGGGCTGATTTTACTAAGCTTGGATCGAGGTGCTCGGTGCTGGTACGCACAGAGCCAACCGCAAGTGGTAAAAAACGTAGCATATAAGCAATGATCAACAAGCCCAGTGTTTGATATAAAAAGGGTAGTTGTAAGCCGCCATAAACAAGCGCTGTGCCCATAACTATACCCGGAATACCAAAGCCAAAGTAAGTAACGCGTTCCATTACTTTACCTGCTTTTCCGGTTAATGCTGCATGCGCCACAGGAATAGCCACGATAACTGTAACAATAGCTGCAATGGCTGAAGCGTAAGTAGAGTGCCATGCAATACTAAAATCAAACGAACTAAAACCATCACGCACTAGCCAAAGTGTAAATACTGCGAGTGGTAAGCCAATAGCAAGTAATAAAATTGGTGCAAAGGTGGCAAACATCGCGCCTAATTGCCATTTTTTTGGGAATAAAATAAGAGGCCGGCCTTGGCGTTCAGACGCAGTTTTAATTTGCGATTCAAGCATTAGTAAAAAGCCAACAATTACCATTAGCTGCATAGACAACATAGCAGCACGGCTCAGTTCAAAGGCGTTATATTCTACGTAAATAACACGAGTGAAAGTATCTAGACGCATCATTGCCGGTGTACCAAAGTCTGATAGCGTATATAAGGCAACGAGTAACGAACCCGCAGCAATACCATTTACAACACGGGGCAAAATAACTTTAAACACGCTTTGTGTCATCGACATACCCAATGTACGAGCTGCATTGACCATATTGGCATCAAGACTTAGTAAGGAGGAGCGGGTTGTCATCATTACAAATGGGAAGGTATATAGGGTCATTACAATGGCGGCGCCAGTTAAGCCATACATAGAAGGGGTTTCAAAACCAAGTAAGTTATGTATTTCACCACCAGGGCCAAATGCAGCATAAAGCGTAAATGCACCAATATAACTTGGTATAGCTAAAGGGGCGGCAAATACTACTAACCAAAACTTTTTAAATGGCAGCTGCACATAAGCGCTAATAAACGCCAGTGGCACACCAATTAAAATTGAGCCTAATACAGTTAAGCCCATTAACGACAGGGTATTTCCTAAAATGGTTAAATTATGGCTATCAAAAAAAGAGCTTGCGTCACTGGCAAGCGTTATTAAAACAAAAATAGGAGTAAGGGTAACAAGCGCTGCAAGCAGCGCCATAGGATAAGATGGTGGTATTCGCATTATAAAACGCCGCTGCTGCGCATTAAGTCAATAGTTGGACGTAAGTCAGCCAACTGGGTTAAGTCTATTTTAGGTGGCGAAATACTGGTTAATTTAGGCAAGCCATCAGGTTGCTTTATGTCATTTACTAGCGGAATTTCATACGCTTCGCTCGCTAAATAACTTTGTACTTCAACGCTGAGTAAATAGCGCATAAAGTTAGTTGCTAGTGGGTCGTCAGATAGCGATAAAATACCGGAGGCATTCACTAAACAACCGGCATCTTGCTCTGTAAATGCAAGATCGAGTTTAGCGTCGGGCTTACCAGACTTCAAACGTAACGTGTAGTAGTGATTAGCAAAACCAATATCTACTTCACCACGTTCAACGCCCATTACTACACCGAGTTCGCCAGCGTAAGTTTTTGAGCGTTTTTGCACTTTTTTAAGCCATTTAGCAGTTTTATCATCGCCTTCTAAAATTCGCATAGCGGTAACAAACGATTGAAAAGAAGCATAAGCTGGTGCCCAACCAATACTTAAATCACTGTCGGCTATTTCCATAATGCTTGTTGGAATTTGCTCTTTGGTTAAACGCTCAGTATTAAAAGGCAAAGTACGTATACGACCAGTAACAGGTGCCCACTCATCGTATCTAAACTGTGGCTGTAGCTGTGCAGATAAATCACTAGGCATAGGTTTAGCAAGCCCTGCATCGGTTACTAAACCAATAGCGCCCGAGTCGACAGCCCAAAATAAGTCTGCACGTTTAACACCCGCTTTGGCTTCGGCAACAATCGTATTAGCCAAAGCTGCAGTTGGGCCGCGTCGAATAGCAAGATCTAAATCCGGGTTCTTTTTTTGAATGGCTTGTAAAACGTTTTCGTATAAGCCACCTTCACCACGTCCCAAATAAAGGGTGAGTGAGCCTTTTAGTTTAGGTAATGTATCTACCGACACGGGGTTGGCAATATCAGCGGCAAACGCGCGTGAAAGAGATAGCGGCAAAGCGCCAGCTACCCCTAACGCAGCTAAGCCTTGAATAAAGGTTCTGCGTTCCACTTAAAATACATCCTTACGTGACTTTTCTGCTTTTTCAATTAGCGTTTGTGCACGAGTTAACTTAGTTTGCATATCAACAACCACTTCGCGTACTTGATTTACTGTTTTATTACCTGAAATAGCCTGCGGTAGGGTTACGTTAAAGTCTTTTTCAAGAACTTCTACTAAGTTAGCGTCTTGCTCAATGAGTGTGCCTTCTACACCTTCAAATAAATGCAGGTAGGTATCGTGAACTATGCTTGTTGCTTCATCGCTTAAACGCTCTGCGTATTTAGCGACCACTCGGTCTAATTTGTGTTTAATTTCATCAATGGTCGCGCTTTGCGTCATTTCTTTTGTTGCTGTGGCTTTAACGCTTTTTAATAACCCTTTTTGTTGAAACTGAGCCGCTAGCTTAACTGCGCCTAGGCCTTGCCATAAAGCATTGTTCATTGCTTGTTGCTGCAAACGTACTTCTGAGGCTGGCTTTTTGTTATCAATAGCCATTTTTATGCCATACAAACCTTGCCAAATAGAGGCATACACAGGGACATAATTTGTTTCTATGGCGCTGTGAAATTTAACCGATTCCCAGTACTCAATTAAGTCATCAGTATTAACTGCTTTAGCGCCTTTTTTCTCGTAATCGCTTACTAGGGTATCAACCTTTGAAACCATCCACTCAACGTCTTCGTTGTAGGTTTTTAAATTAGCTTGAAGGTGATTAACATGCTCACCAATTGGGCCGTTAGCAAGTGCCGGTTGTGCAAAAATCGCAGAAGCGAGTAAAAAAGTTGCACTTAATGTCTTGGCAGGCTTAAGTAATATTTTCATAGCAAGTGAGTCCATAAATGTTATTGTAAATGATAGTCATTATCATATCCCTAAACATCCCTTAGATCAACACACTAAATCAAGCCAAAGGGTTAAATTTACTAAACTTTACAGAGGAATAATAACTAAATAGAAATATCAATTTAATTTTAACTTTAGTGGCTAAAATAATTAACCATCTATACGTAATGTTTACCCTTTATGGCGTTATATATAGCATCGCAAAGCTCTTTAATACTGGCATCGTCACTTATATACGGTGGCATTAAGTAAATTAGTTTACCAAATGGGCGTATCCACACCCCTTGGCTAACAAAATAAGACTGTATCTTAGCTACATCTACTATTCCTGCCTCATCTGTCAGTTCTACCACGCCAATTGCACCTAAAGTTCGCACATTAGCTACATCAGTAAGTGAGCCACACTGATGTAATTGTTGAAGTGCTTGGTTTACTTCACTAATTCGTTTTTGCCAATCTTGTTCAAGCAATAAGTCTATACTTGCAAATGCCACAGCGCAGGCGAGTGGATTGCCCATAAATGTAGGTCCGTGCATCAAAACACCGGCTTCACCTTCACTAATGCCTATCGCTATTTTATCGGTCGTTAACGTGGCTGATAAGGTCATGGTGCCGCCGGTGAGTGCCTTGCCAATACAAAGTATATCTGGCTGTACATTGGCATGCTCCACAGCAAACATTTTACCGGTACGGCCAAAGCCAGTGGCAATTTCATCACAAATGAGCAATACATTGTATTGAGTACATAACTTGCGCACACAGGCTAAATATTCAGGATGATAAAAGTTCATTCCTCCCGCGTTTTGCACTATGGGCTCAATAATAAAGGCGGCAACTTGCTGGTGGTGTTTTAAAAAATAGTGTTCTAACTCATCCGCCTCGGCTTGATTAAACTCGTCATGAAATTGGCTAACAGGTGCAGGTACAAATACATGATTAGGTAAAAAGCCAGAATACAAGCTATGCATAGAATTAACCGGATCGCACACACTCATGGCCGCAAAGGTATCGCCATGATAGCCCTTAAACGGAGTCATTAACTTTTGTTTAGTACTAATACCTTGGCTTAACCAATACTGCAGTGCCATTTTAATCGCTACTTCAACACTTACCGAGCCACTGTCAGCTAAAAATACTTTATTTAAATGCTCGGGTGTTATTGCTACTAGCTTTTTACAAAGCTCCACAGCACTGTAATGGGTAATGCCGCCAAACATTACATGGCTCATTTTATTGATTTGCTCTGTCATCGCATTATTTAAAACGGGATGATTGTAGCCATGTATTGCGCTCCACCAAGAGGCCATACCGTCAATGAGTTTCTCGCCTGTTTCTAGGTGTATAAGGTTGTGATTGGCGTTTGTAACAGGATAAACCGGAATTGGTTGAGTCATTGATGTATAAGGGTGCCAAATGTGATTTCGGTCAAAATCAAGGTCTATTGTGTGTTTTGTGCTCATATGTAAACTTTAGCTATATGGGTTTCGTTGACAATGGTACGACAATACGTATTCTAAGCCAATAACACCAAGAGCAAAAAATAAAAGAGAGTATTATGGAGCTTGCAACAGTTCGCCACGATTGGACCCATAGCGAGGTTAAAGCCTTATTTGAAATGCCGTTTAACGATCTGCTTTTTAAAGCCGCGACCGTACACCGTGCTAATTTTAATCCTAATCAGGTGCAAATTTCTACTTTACTATCAATAAAAACAGGTGCTTGCCCTGAAGATTGTAAATATTGCCCGCAGTCTGGTCATTATAAAACCGACCTAGAGCGAGAGCGCCTGCTAGAAGTAGAAAAAGTAGTAGAGCAAGCACGCCTTGCAAAACAAAAAGGCGCCACCCGTTTTTGTATGGGCGCTGCGTGGTCAGATCCTAAAGATCGTGATATGCCGTACATTTCAAAAATGGTTAAAGAAGTAAAAGAGCTTGGCCTTGAAACCTGTATGACCCTAGGTAAGCTTACCAATGAAAAAGCCCATGCGCTGAGTGATGCAGGGCTTGACTACTATAATCATAATTTAGATACCTCACCTGAATACTACGAACAAATTATATCTACCCGTACCTTTGCAGACAGACTAAACACTATCGATCATGTGCGTGATGCCGGTATGAAAGTTTGTTCTGGCGGTATTGTCGGTATGGGTGAGCAACCCAGCGATCGTTATGGGTTATTAATGCAATTGGCTAATTTACCGCAGCAACCAGAAAGCGTCCCTATTAATATGCTAGTAAAAGTAAAAGGAACACCGCTTGAAAACGTAGACGACTTAGATCAGTTTGAGTTTATTCGTACTATTGCCACCGCGCGTATTATGATGCCGCATAGCTATGTACGTTTATCGGCAGGGCGCAGCGCAATGAATGAGCAAATGCAATCGATGTGTTTTTTTGCCGGTGCTAATTCCATTTTTTATGGTGATAAACTTCTTACTACTGAAAACCCAGAAGCAGATGCCGATATGCAATTAATTAAAAAGCTGGGTATGAACCCTGAAACGGCCGAAGACTATTCAGATGAAGCCGTTGCTGCGTCGTTATCTTCTAAAGTGGCCGATAAAGCCAGTTCAGAATTGTTTTATCCTGCTTAATATTGTGTATTGCTATGTCATTTGATTTTATAAATAGCCATTTACAAGCGCGCCAGCAAAGCGCGCTTAACCGCAAACGTTATGTTATTGAGCAAGCCAGTGCGCGTGAAATTATAGTTGATAATAAACGCTATCTTAACTTTGCCAGTAACGACTACCTAGGCTTTGCCGATGAGCCCACTTTACTTGATGGCATGCAGAGCTTGGGAAGTCACAGCTCTGCTTTAGTTACTGGCTATCAAGGTGCGCAGCAACAGCTCGAAAAATACTTATGTGCTCAGTTGGGCTATAACAATGCCATGCTGTTTAATTCGGGCTTCAGTGCTAATAGCAGTGTTATAAAAGCGCTATTTCAAGATAAAGCCATTGCTCAACAAAGTGCGATTTTTCAGGATAAACTTAATCATGCGAGCTTAATCGACGGCGCATTGCATGCAAACGCAGCACTTGTGCGCTTTAACCATAACGACATGAATCATTTACGTTCACGGCTCGAAAAGTCCAATGCTAAGTATAAATTGATCGTGAGTGAGGGTGTATTCTCGATGGATGGCGACCAAGCACCTTTAATTGAGTTACTGAGTTTAGCTAAAGCACATAACGCCTGGTTAATGATAGACGATGCGCATGGCTTTGGCGTACTGGGTAAATCGGGTTTGGGAAGCTGTGAGCCACTTATAGCGGCAGATAATTTGCCAGATATTTTAGTGATCACCTATGGTAAAGCGGTGGCAAGTAGCGGGGCGTGTGTATTAGGTTCGAGTGAATTTATTGATTACATGCTGCAGTTTAACCGCGATTACACTTATTCGACCGCAATGTCGCCATTTATTGCTTTGCATACATTATCAAGAATTAAAACCATACGTGATGCTAACCACAAGCGTGCAAAATTAAACGCTAATATTGCTTTATTTAAACGTTTAGCCAATGAACACAAAATTGCCTTAATGGATTCAACAACTGCCATTCAACCCCTAGTTTTAGGGTGTGCCGAACAGACCTTAAAAGCCTGTGAGCAGCTCAAACAGCAGGGGATTTGGCTAACCGCTATTCGTCCGCCCACGGTGCTGCATAATACCTCAAGGCTTCGCGTTACCTTAACCGCCGCCCATACCGAGCAAGACATTACAACATTGGTAAACTGTTTAAAAAAGGCCATTGCATGATAAGCGCACACGCTACAAATGCTAACTCGCGTATAAAGTCACCGTTAGCTTGTTTAGCTGTTAATAGTTTAAAGCAGGTAACGCAACGCAAGTTTTCAACGGCGGCAAACCAATATGTAGCCCACGCACATGTACAAAAACAAGCTGCAATCGATTTAATTAAACTCATTAAGCTTGATGCGAGCACAAAGCACAAACATTGTGTTGATTTAGGCGCTGGGCCGTTAGTGAATACCGAAGAGTTACAAGGAATATATAAACAGGTAATTGCAATGGATTTAAGCCTTACTATGCTTAAAAATAGTGCAGTAACCGCACCGTGTATCTGCGCCGACATGGATAATTTGCCATTACAACAAAATAGTATTGATGTGGTATTTAGTAATTTTGCAATGCAATGGTCGGCTAATTTTGAAATGCTAATGTATTCATTACATTCAGCTTTAAAGCCCGGTGGGCAGGCGTACATAAGTACGGTGGTAGAAGGCTCACTACATGAAATAAAAACGGCGTTTGCAGCGCTCGATTCGCATAGCCACATTAATAACTTTTTAAGTAGCGATAATATAAACCAATCGGTCAAAAAGGCAGGGTTTATTGTTAATAATGCGACAGAGGTTATTTATACCGATGAGTTTACCAGCCCGCTTAAAGCGATTAGTTCAATTAAAGCCATTGGTGCAACGTCGAAAAATAAAGCAAGCCAACGCCCTGGTCTATTAACTAAATCGGCGCTACAAAAAGTATGTGCGGGGTATCCGCTTATAAACAACCAAGCCCATGTATCTTACCATGTGGTATTGTTATCATTAGAAAAAGCAAAAATTTAAAGGTAAGGCAATGCAGCAATTTTTTATTACCGGTACCGATACCGACGCGGGTAAAACCCACGTAACTAGTTTGCTATTAAAGTTACTCGCCCAACATAAGCAACGTGCAATAGGTTTTAAACCGATTGCATCAGGGTGTGAACTTGCGTTTGATCAGCTCGTTAATACCGATGCCTTAATGCTAATGGAAAGCGCAACTGTAAGTGCTAAATACGACATTATTAATCCGTTTGCTTTTGAGCCCGCCATAGCTCCGCACATTGCAGCAGAGCAAGTGGGAGTAACCCTAAGCGTTGAAAAGCTACGTACCGCTTATAAAAATGTGAAGCAACAAGGTGCAGACTACCTGCTAACAGAAGGTGCGGGCGGCTGGGCATTGCCAATTAATAATAACGAATATTTATATGACTGGGTAAAAGCAGAGCAACTACCCGTAATATTAGTAGTAGGGATGAAACTAGGCTGTATAAATCATGCATTACTCACTGCAACACATATGCAAAGTATGGGTGTTAATTGCATTGGCTGGATTGCCAACCAAGTTGATGCCACTATGGATGAATACCAAGCAAACCTAGATTCGCTTAAAACACGTTTACCATTTCCGTTGCTTGCTATAAGCCCCTATACCGAGCAAACCCCTAAATTACAAATTTATAAAACTCTTCTTACTGCACTTGCTATAAATGCCTAAACTATACTGCTTTGTAATTTTATAAATATACAAAGCAGTTTTTATATTAAATATAGCGGTTTAATAAATATGTTTATCGCCTTGAAATACACACCTTGTATGCATATATAACGCTAATTACACAGTTGTAATCGTTACTAAGGAAATAACAAACACGATGACCCACCCATTTATTAAGAACTACGCTTATAATACGCAGGTGGAGGCAGAATCAGATCTACCAAAAAGTGCTCTGCCTAAAACCCGTGTAGGTATTTTAGGTGGGGGAACTGCAGGGGCAACAATTGCGATTCGCCTTGCGGCATTGGGCATAAAAACGACTATATTTGAGAAAAAAACGTCACTTATTGATGGCCCTCCTATGTGCCATCTGCACGCCGGTGGTAATTTATACCGTGAAATTCCAGATCAAGACTGTATAGATTTACTAAAACAATGTATCGATATTTTACGACTATATCCTTACAGCATAGATGTACGCCCAACTGTATTTGCTGTGCCAACGCGTGATGATGATTCACCGGATGATTTACTGCCAAGGTTAGACAAGCTTACTAACGCATATAAAGACTTAATTGAACAAGATCATAATAATAAAGTTCTTGGCGAGCCTGATAATTACTATCAGCTTTATAGCCATGAGCAAATGATAACCTTGAGTAAAAAAGAGCAGGTTACTGAGCCTAAAACGCTAGATGAGTGGATGATCCCCGTTGCTAAGCATTTAAACTTAAACAAAGTAAAATACCCACTTATTGTTGTTCAAGAATACGGTTGGAATATATTTAGATTATCAGCAAGTGCGCAACTTGCGCTTGCCCAGTACGAACACGCTAACGTGCTTACCAGCACAGAGGTAAAGCAAGTTAGCAAAGTTGAGCAAAGTAGTGCTAAAAATCAAATGCCAAAATGGAAAATTGAATATCAAAACAACCAAAGCAACAAGACCCAAACAGCAGAAGTAGATTACCTTATAAACGCCTGTGGCTTTCAAACCGGTATTGTTGATGACATGGTAGGCGTAAAGCCCAAGCGTATGGTCGAATTTAAAGCCTCATACATTGCACACTGGCAAGGCGCTGGCGGGAAAATACCCGAAATTATTATTTATGGTAACCGAGGCACACCCGAGGGCATGGCACAATTAACGCCGTACCCTAATGGCTATTATCAAATTCATGGTATGACTAACTCAATTACCTTGTTTAACGATGGCCTAGCAGATACAGCCGAGCAAACGGCACAGCCACAACTGCCTGCTAAGTACTTAAATTATATAAATAATGGTTGGGATCAGCAGGTGCTAAAAGCACGTGGTCAAAAAGCGATTGATTATGTGGCTGAGTTTGTACCAGCATTTAAAAACGCTAATACGCAAAACAATGCCTTGTTTGGCGGCCAACAGATCCCAGGCGAAGACGACACCTTGCGCGTTGCAGACGTAAGCTTATATTCGCATATTAGCTACGCACGAGCTGAAAATGTAAAAGCGTCATCAACTTTGATCGCTGCTGACGAAATAGTAGCTGAATTTATAAAGCTTGGTTTAAGTTGCACAGAACACGACAGTAATAACCACCGTAAGCATCACCAATGGGCCTACCTTAAGAACAGTTGTAATGAAGATATAAGTAAAATTGCACAAGTACTTGCAAAAGAGCGAGGCTTCCCCACAGATATGGCAAATGTGAATCACGGTATATATAAAAGCGTATAGTATAAAAATAAAATAACGTATTGAATTATATTGTTTTTATAAGTGCATTTTTACTGTTAAACAGAAAAAACCTAAAAAGCTTAACTTAATTAAATATATATAAAACTTTAAAAATATCCCTTGCGTTATGACATAGTTTGTCACAAAATAGCGTTGACGTTATGACATAGTGTGTCATAACGCAGTAATTGCTATGGCCGATCAACAAAAAGAAATCGCTCAGCAATAAATGTTATTTTTGGAGACCATGTATGAAACGTGTATTTTTGTTTTTATTAACTAACCTCGCGGTTATGTTGGTATTAGGTGTTGTGCTTTCAATCATAATGAGTGCGCTGGGCTTAAGCCATCGTAGCCTGGGTGGTATTTTATTAATAGCTGCTGTATTTGGTTTTGGTGGGTCGTTTATTTCTTTGTATATGTCGAAATGGATGGCGAAAAAATCAACCGGTGCACAGGTTATTACTAAACCAAGTAACGAAACCGAGCAGTGGTTAATGAATACCGTTGCTACGCAAGCTAAAAAAGCCGGTATTAATATGCCTGAAGTGGCTATTTACGACAGCCCAGAAATGAACGCGTTTGCAACCGGCCCGAGTAAAAATAACTCGCTGGTGGCGGTAAGTACGGGTTTATTACACAACATGACCCAAGATCAAGCCGAGGCAGTGCTTGCGCACGAAGTATCGCACGTGGCTAATGGCGACATGGTAACGCTAACACTTATTCAAGGCGTGGTTAATACCTTTGTTATTTTTGCCGCAAAAGTGCTGGCGGGCATTGTAGATAATTTTATAAATAGCGATGAAGAAGAGGGCGGCAGCAGCTGGACTTACTTCTTATTCGATATGTTATTCCAAGTATTATTTGGTGTACTAGCCAGTGTGGTAGTTGCTCATTACAGCCGCAAGCGTGAATATGCAGCCGACAACGGTGCAGCTCAGTTAGTAGGCGCAGACAAAATGCGTTCAGCCCTTGAGCGATTAAAGCAAAACCACCCATCGCAATTAGAAGGCTCAATGATGGCCTTTGGTATTGCCAGTGGTAAAGGCATGGCTGAGTTGTTTTCATCTCACCCACCGCTTGATGCACGTATAGACGCACTACGTCGTTAAAAAAATTAAAGTTTTTCACAGTACTTGTAAACAAAAAGCCTGCATTTTCAGGCTTTTTTATGTTTAATTGTTTAATTGTTTAATTGTGATTGAATAATGTCTGTAATGCCCTCTGGCGAGAGTATTTCAATCCAGTAACCGTCAGGGTCTTTAATAAAGGCGAGGCCTTTCATTGAGCCGCCATCTGGCTGTTTTACAAACTCCACATTGTATTTAGCAAAGCGTTCGCAGGCAGCGTATACATCCGGTACGCTAATACCAATATGGCCAAAGCCTTTTGGTTCTTCATTACCACTGTGATAACCGCTAAAGCTGTCGTCGTTTTCAGTACCCCAATTATGGGTAAGTTCAATCAGTGCAGGGCGGCGAAACACCCATTGAGTTTTTTCTTTATCATCGCCTTTAGGCATATCTTGCTCGTAGCCTAAAAAGTACAAGGTAAACTCCATACCAGGAAAGTCATACTTACCTAACAGCTTCATACCCAATACGTTTTCATAAAATGCCAGCGACGGTTTTGGATCTTTAATACGCAACATAGTTTGCTGCATCACATAGCCCTCAGTGGCCTGTGCAATTTGCTCTGGAGATTCGTTATAGCTAGACATGAGATATCCTTAATAAAATGACTGAAAAAACCTTAATGGATTTAAAAAGACAGGGTGTACGCTCATCATAATAAATAGCTGCAAAAATTAAAACCACCGAGCTAAATTTACAGCCAGTTAGTTGGATGTTTTTAAGCGGAAAATGGCACATTTAGAAGCGCTGTTTATTTATACAGTAATGGTGTTTTGTCCAATATTACTGATCTCCACTATTTTGGGGTATTTCTACATTTATTAAGTATTAGCTGAAGTTAACTAGTTGTTTACAGGTATTTATTTGAGGGCTAAGATAAATGCAATGTAATATATGGACATTTGTCGGTTTATAAAACGACAAATGTCGTAGACAAAGTTGTTAGCTCTTTTGTTTTAATAATGAGTTCTGAATGGAAATAAAATGCCAAAAAAACTTAAATATGTAGCACTAATTTCAATAGCCATCTGGCTTTCAGGGTGCGCTTCAAGCCGTCATTTACCTAAAGTCGAAAATGCAGAAAAAAGCTTTTCTGAACGGATGGCGACATACAAAGCTAAAAAATGTTGCAAATCCATGAGCGAATTAATCGTTACTGAATTTGATGATGAGTTAATATTTACGATGGAAGAAAATGAAGACTTAATTTCACTCGATGGTGAAGAAACCAACTACATGCTGTTCAGTGTGGCAGAAAGTAGTGAGAAACTTTATTATGGCATTAGGTCGTTTTACGTTGATCATAAGTTCGCTTTCATCCCAAAAGTGTCTGTTTTAGATAAATCATTTAATGTTTTGGGTAGTACGCACCCGAGTTTTATACAGTATCAACATCAAAGTCTTGTTTGGGACGATTCACACTTTTGGCTGTATTTCAGCATCGATAATAGTAAAAACTCAGGCGTCGCATACGTAGTAATACATCAACAAGAAGAGTTAGGTAGCAAATTTCAAATATCCCCAAGGGAAAGTACAAATATAGAAACCACATTTATTAATGGACAGCCGATCTCATATAGTCAAAATGCGACCTCTTTTAGCTTTCCAACTTTGGTTTCTCCATCAGGAATATTAGTGCTTCAAAAACTAAGTAATTGGAACAAACCGATTAATAACAGTATTTTTTATCAGTTTTAGGTGGAGAGAGCTAACAAACCATTCAACCGGACCCATACTCGCTGGCTGGGGCTCGTTCCCCGCAAGTATAGCCAGCAAGTCTGTGCCGTTTAATAGGGGCGTTAAATTGCAATCAAATATGAAGTATAAATGCCCAAATTGCGATAAGACTATTTTTAATCGAAGATTATCGCATTGTGAATTTTGTAATTTTGAGCTACCACAAGAGCTATTGCTGAGTAATACCGAAAAAATAAAGCTGGATAATGAATATAAAGCAGTTCAATTAAATACATCTAGGCAAAGGTTAAGTAAAGATGTTGGGTATTCGGGAGTTACTGAATTAAACGAAGTTAGCTTTATGCTCGGGGAGCTGAGCCTTCGCACTAGAGCTCCCAGACAATGTATTAAATGTAGTTTGCCTGTGTCGGAAGACTTTGAAGAGTGCCCATATTGTTTTGAAAAGAACGAAAGTGAAGTAAGTAAGGCAAAGGTAAATTACCAACAAGAAATGAAATTGGTTCAAGGGCTAGGCAAATACTTTCTTATAGCTTTTGCAATCGTCGCTTTAATTATGATTGGTGCATTTGCAATATAACAAATTAATTAAACCGTGGACGCAAAACAGTAGGCTTGCGCTCCTTCGTCGCTTATTTTAGCCTACTGTTTTGCGCCGTTTACTAAGGCGTTAAATGTCAAAAACTATGAAGCATGAATTCTGGATTGAAAGTGAAGGTGAGCAGACTTTTTGTATGTCTGGCGAGAAGGGTGAAGGCGCGAGGAAACTCTTAGAGCCAAACGCTAAGTTTGCTTGGACTTGTGAGGCATCATCACACTTTGAAGCAATACGAATACATGAATTGGGGTGAGTACAAAAGTGATTACCCTGAAGAAGATAAAAAAACATATAGCGAGCTAGGCTGGGAATGAAAGCATTTAACAAGGCCAGTCAGCCTCGTCGCCCATGCAAAAACACGCATGGGCTGGACCTCGTTTCACTCGGCCGCTGCTGGCGGCGTTAACTGGACTCGTGACAATTGAGTGTATATTTTGAACCAACAATAAATACAAGTATTGACCATTTCTTAGGGCTAATCCCTTCTTTTGTATTACTGTTTTTGGTCCTTAAGTTTCCTGCTATATCTCAAGTAGCCGCTGATATAACAAAAATAAAAAGAGTAAACTTAGTTAGAGGTTTTGTGGGTATATGCCTGTTGGCTACTTTAGGTGAAATATTTAATTACTCTGATAAAGTTGGAGTAAGTAATATCATTGAAAATAAAAAGTTTAAGCAAGTTCAAGGTTGTATTAGCAACTATGAAAAACAAACGCCTAAACATGGCACCTTAATTGAGTCATTCAGCATTGATGATGTTGAATTTACTTTTAGCAATTATGATGTGGGCCCTTATTTTCATGGAAAGCTACATAAAGATAATTTCATAAAAAACGGCCAGTGTGTTTCAATCGATTATGTACTAGATGGACGAAAGAATAAGATTCTCAAAATAGTCCAGTTAACAAAGCCTTAAAGTTGGATTCGTAACAGTTGGCTCGATTCCGCTTCGCTTCATATATTAGCCAACTACCACTCACCGCTTAAGGCGGCGTTAGTGCTCAAGAGGTACGATGAATCATCTTTTTTCATTAGCTTTTATTGGAACTTATAGCGCTGCTATTATCCAACTAAGTTTTTTGGTATTTAGTGATGTCCTTGATGATGGTGTTTTAACTTATGTAGCGGTAGGTATAGGCTTGCTAGTGGCTCCATTGCTTCGACTATATCAAAAGTGGAGGCATGATAAATTGGCTAATTTTATTATCGAATACAAGTCAGATTCAACACCATTCCATCATAAGATCTTAAACATCCCAGCGATCGTGGTACTTACTACAATGGGCAGCATGGGGTTTATTGCTGTAACGAATCATAAATTTTCATCTAATGAGGTAACCCACAAAGAATTCAGAGTAACCGGAGTTGGTCAACAGCGTGTCCGTTACGATCTTTTTGAATATGTTCGAATATCAGATGGAATATCGGAAACCAGTTATAGTTTAGGTACGGCTACAATTAATCCCTATAAAGTTGGTGACCAGTTAAAGATAAAACTAAGAGCCGGATTATGGGGTTATGATATAGTTGATGAAATTAAAAAAAGCACTAACAAGGCCTCTAAGTCGGATTCGTAACAGTCGGCTCGGTTCCGCTTCACATTCTAGCCAACTGCTACTCACCGCATAAGGCGGCGTTATGCAATCGCCAAGGAATAAGAATGACCGTAGAAGTTATTAAAGATCAAATCTTTCAATTTCTATCCTCATAAGACCCTGAGGTAATGGCTATTAAAGGTGAGTGGGGTGTAGGAAAGACCTTCAGTTGGAATAAATTTCTCAAGGAGGTAGGCTCTGAAAAGAAAATTAGACTCGAACGATATTCATATGTTTCCTAATTTGGAATTAATTCATTAGACGCATTTAAATACAGCATTTTTGAAAATGTTATTAAACGCGACATTATTGGTACAGAAGCGAGCCTCGATACATTTAAAAGTAATACAACAGGTATAATTGAATCTTTTGGAAGACAATCCTGGTTAAAACTCACCACACAATTTACACGCGTATTTCACGGCGCAGTTGGCAGGCCAACATCACAAGCAAGTTATTGTGAAAATTTGAATCGAAAACGACGAGCCAATACGAGTAATTGTGAGAAGCTATTAGCATAAACTTTAAATTACTCAGTAGAAAAGTTGAAACTGCATCATGCAGCTATTTTTATGCCTGGAATTTAAATTTAAGAGTAATAATTGCTTATTTACTGGATGAAATGAAGTAACGCAGTCGTAAAATATTAACTATAAGCCCAAAAAAATAAATCTAGAAAAACAGTTTTTCTTGCAAAATTAGAAGGGTGTCTTTCAAAATTAAAATGGATGCCTAGTTTGTTTTCTTTTTTATTTAGTCATGTGAAGCTCGTCCAGAGCTGATTAGTAAATTATGTGACACAATTTCAATATATTAATTATGGGTGTCACTTTATGTTTTTGTTTAAAACATCATGTGCTAAATTTAATACAGCTATATTTACAGGGAAGATAAAATGACAAAGCGATTACGTTTTTTATTACCATCAGTATTATTTTGTTTTGGAACAAGCGCGCTAGCAGCTGATCCGGTTCTTTATTACGGCGGAGATATTCTCACTATGGAAGGAGAAAAGCCGCATTATGAGGAAGCTTTAGTTGAGTCAGAAGGGCGGATTGTTTACCTTGGCAGCTTAGCGAAGGCCAGAGAAAAGTTTGACAATCTACAAAACAAAGACCTTCAAGGGAAAACACTTTTACCCGGTTTTTTGGATGCCCATAGCCATATGTACAATACGGGTTTAATTGCGCAATTGGCAAATTTATTACCTCCTCCCGATGGCCCCGGTGCAAATTTTAATAGTTTAGTGACAACAACCAAAAAGTGGATGGAGTCTGCTGAAGGGAAATTCATTATCGGAAAATTTGGTTGGGTGTTAGCTAATGGGTATGACGATTCGCAGCTTAGCGAAAAACAACATCCAACTAAAGATGTTCTAGATAAAATTTCGTCTAAATACCCAGTGCTTATAATGCATCAATCGGGTCATCTAGCAAGTGTCAATTCTAAAGCTCTAGAAGTGGGTGGCTACACAAAGGATACCAAAGACCCCAAAGGCGGTGTAATTAGACGTTTGGCCGATAATAGTCCTAATGGCGTGCTTGAAGAAGCGGCTTTTTTTAATCTATTACTGCCTATTGTTGCTACTAAATCTGATGCTGAAGTACAACAGAGGTCCATTGAGCTTGCTCAGCTGGAGTATGCTAAAAATGGATATTTAACTGCTCAAGATGGCCGCACCACAGCGGATGCGACTTCGGCATTAGAAAGAGCAGCTCGTGATAAATCGCTATTCATTGATGTTGTTTCATACCCTGACATCGTCTGGAATAAGTCAGCTGTTAAGCCCGAATTTTATAACTCAGATCGCAGTTATGTTAATCGATACCGAATAGGGGGTGTTAAATTAACTTTAGATGGTTCACCACAAGGAAAAACGGCTTGGTTATCATCACATTATCATACGCCACCGGAGGGTAAACCGCTGGACTATAAAGGTTATCCTATCATGAGTGATGAGATGGCCATTAAACATATAAACACGGCGTTTAAAAACAAATGGCAGATTATTGCTCACACCAATGGTGATGCAGCGATTGACCAATATATTAAAGCTATTAAAGTGGCTAAAAAAAGTTATGGGTATGATGATCACCGTAGCGTGATGATTCACGGCCAGACTTTACGTAAAGATCAAATCCCGGATTTAGTAGATTTAGGGATCCTCCCATCGTTGTTTCCTATGCACACTTTTTACTGGGGCGATTGGCATGTGGAGTCTGTTTTGGGGCACCCAAGGGCAGATTATATTTCGCCATCACGAGATGTAGTTGAGGCTGGTTTAACGGTTACTTCTCACCATGATGCCCCTGTGACATTTCCAAATTCAATGCGAGTGCTCGATGCAACGGTTAATCGTATTACGCGTTCGGGTAAAGTATTGGGACCGGATCAACGTTTAACGCCTTATGAAGGGTTAAAAACATTAACGCAATGGGCTGCTATTCAATATTTTGAAGAAACAAGTAAAGGTACGCTAGCTGAGGGAAAACTCGCGGATTTCGTCATTTTAAGTAACAACCCTTTAAAAGTGGAACCACTTACTATTAAGGATATAAAAATAGTGCAAAGCATTAAAGAAGGTCATGTTGTATATTCAAATTGATATTCAACATGAAACAATTTTAACGCTTAACTATACGACGGCTTTAGTCGCCGTCGTATTAAACCTCAGCCTTGAGATGCAAGTGAAGTTTGAGATTTAATGAATATTTATAAAACTTCTAACGGTTAATTCTTGTAAAAACTTGTCCCTTTTTTGTTTGATTTGAATTCATATGCTAATTTTTAAATACTCGGTTAAGCGAATAACAATCAAATTTAAGGGTTGAAAATGAAAAAATGTACTAATTTATTGTGAGAATGCATGTAGCGGCTTATTTTAGTCGCTATTTTTTTGGATAGCGCGTTAAACATATACAAATAAGGAGATACGATGAAACTGGCAATGTTGATGTCGTTTATGTTTTTTTTAATTAGTTGTTCGAGCTTAGCGACCAATAGCAAAGAATTAAGTAAATCTAAGCAAACTGAAGAGTTTATTACTCTTGTCAGTCATGCCAAAACCTATGACCTGTCTCATAATTGGGATGAAAATTCCCCAATAGCGTCCGTTAACCCAAAATACTCAATGGCACTTAATGCAACCCATGCAGATACACGTGGTACATTTGGTGATAACAATCAGCTCTCATTCACCTCAGAAATAATGCAATGGAGTGGTCACCATGGAGGTCCAACTATTGATGCGTTAGGTCATATTGGTCGAGATGGTTTGCTGTATGGTGGAGTAGATGCGGCGCAAGCGACCAATGATCGCAGAGGAATAGGACGCAGTGGTGTAGGGAGTGACTTAGGAATTGATCATTATCCTGTAAACTTATTGAGTAACCGAACGGTATTACTTGATGTGGCTCGCTTTATTAACGGTGACGATACCCCATTGGCTGCAGATTTTGACATAACAGCGTCACATTTAAAAAGAACAGCAAAATCGCAAGGTGTAAAAATTAAAAAAGGCGATACTGTGTTTATTAGAACGGGGTGGGGGCAATATTTTGCTAATAACCCACAGCAATATATTGCAGAACATGCTGCAGGCGTTGGTGTAAGTGGTGCACAGTTTTTAATAAAGGCTGGTGCAAGTGTTGTGGGTAATGACACCCTTACTTTTGAAAAACGCCCACCTATTGCTACAGAACCCTCTTTTCAGGTTTTTCCGGTACATATGATGTTATTAGCAGATAACGGTATTTACATAATAGAAAACTTGTTCCTTGAGGAGCTAGCAAAAGAAAAAGTCTATGAGTTTATTGCCATTGTGCCGCCGCTTAAAATACGTGGTGGCACTGGCTCGGCATTACGCGTATTTGCACTTACAAGTAACTTATAGTTGAATAAAGAGTAAGGTTAATAGTGGTTACTGTTTTTATATACAGTGGTATCGTTTTTTGAAATAAGAAACATACACAAAGAGTATTTTTCTTTATCATGATAAAAGTACTGGCTGTAAAATTAACAATACTTATATGGACGACTCAAGGATGAACAAAGGAATATTAAAATCGTGGAATGACGATAAAGGCTTTGGCTTTATTAAATCAAGCACACTGCAACACGATACCTTTATACACATATCGTCGCTCAAACATATGAGTCGTAAACCTAAAGTGGGTGACATTATCTATTTTGAGGTTGCGACTGAGCCTAACGGTAAAACTAAAGCTGTAAATTGCCGTATTGAGGGCGTACTAGCACAACCACACATAAAAGCTTCATCAAGGCCGGTTAGAATAAGTAAAACCTCAGGTAAGAACTCACCTTTAATGAAACTTATAACACTTGGTATTATTTTTAGTATTGGTTTTAGTGTGTATAAAACCGGTTTTTTAAATACCAAGCAAACACCAGTCGTAACTAATGCTAACTTAGAGTCATTTATGCCCGCGAGTTCAAGCTCACTTAATAAAACACCACCAACATTTCGCTGTGATGGCCGCCAACATTGTAGCCAAATGACCTCGTATGCAGAGGCATTATTTTTTATTCAACATTGCCCAAATACTAAAATGGACGGTGATAAAGACGGAGAGCCCTGTGAACGGCAGTTTGGGAATAGGTAGTTTTTATATTGAGGTTATTAATAAACTAAAAATTAGTTTTGGGCCCTTAGGGGGAATACGATTTTTAGTAATACAGTTATAAATAGCTGGTGGATTTAAAGCCATTTATCAAGGAGGTTGTTATGTTTAAAGTAATAATTGGATGTGCTGTTATATTTTCGTTTGTTTGTATGTTACTCGCCGCGGCGCCTTTTACGCCTGCAGTTTCAGGTTCATTTATTATGCTGTTGTTCGCAGGGGCTATAGGTTACAAGGGCTATCTGCAATCAAGCTTAATACTGCTGTTAATTAATACGCTGGCGGTTATTGGCAGCCCAGGTATAAATCTAGACAACACCCAAACATTACTGTTTTTACCAATATTATTTTTAATTTCATTTGGTGGTGTTTTATTAGGCGTAAGAAAGTTAACGAAATTGTAAAAGAAGATGCCGAAGGGATATATGATTATATTATGGAGCAGGTTAATAAATTATGAGTGATAGAGAAATTTGGGTCGCTATATTAATTATGTCATCTATTATTTCTGGGATCCTTTATGTGGTTTTTGGCCAAATGACCGTACGTAAATTAAGAAAAAACCCTAAAACAAAAGATATACTCGGTCTAGAGGTTATTAGTGGTTGGGATATTATAAATGTTGCTCAAGCATTCTCCTTGCCAAGGCGTTGGTTACTTAAAATTGAAAAAAGTAAGTTTTCTTTTATGTATGCGCACTCTTCGTTGTTATTTGAAAATACAACCAAATTCGATAGATTTCTTGGATGTATCTTTTATTGGTTATTAACACTTTCGGGTCTATTTGGCGCTTTACTCGTTGTACTTAACTTATTTGGCGTTTTTAGTTAATTAGTGTAAATATTGAATTGGCTAGTTATATGACTAGCCAATTTAATTATCAACTTTATTACTACAAAAATGATTTAGCTTTACTCATTAAAACGCTTCAAATATAGCTGCAATGCCCTGGCCGCCGCCAATACACATTGTGACTAGCCCATATTTGCCATTAATTCGTTTTAGTTCGTACAAGCATTTGGTGGTTAGTATGGCGCCCGTTGCGCCAACAGGGTGGCCTAAGGCAATTGCACCACCATTCGGGTTTACCTTATGGGCAGGGAAATTTAACTCGTTAGCAACGCACAGTGCTTGTACTGCAAAGGCCTCGTTAGACTCAATCACATCCATATCGTCGATGGTTAAGCCGGTTTTTTCAAATACCTGTTGTACTGCAGGAATAGGGCCGATACCCATTAAAGTAGGATCAACGCCTGCTCTGGCATAACCCACTAAACGAGCGAGCGGTTTTAAGCCTTGGTCATTTGCTTTTTGCTCTGACATAAGTACCAACATGGCTGCACCATCGTTTATACCTGATGAGCTTGCTGCGGTAACGGTGCCATCTTTTTTAAAGTAGGGCTTTAAAGATGCAAGTTTATCGGCTGTGGTATCGGCGCGAACATGTTCGTCGGTGTCAAAAATGTGCGTCCCTTTTCGCGACTTGATTTCTATTGGCACAATCTGCTGTTTAAAATGACCTGCAGCAATGGCTTTTGCAGCTTTATGATGGCTTTTTGCTGCGTACTCATCTTGCTGCTGACGGCTAATTGAATATTTTTCTGCAATGTTTTCAGCAGTTATTCCCATCGGGTTATTATCCCATGGGTCTTGTAAGGTCGTGGTGAGCTCATCAACCATAGTGCTATTACCCATTTTTTGCCCCCAGCGATTACTTTCGAGGGTATAGGCAGAGCTACTCATGCTTTCTGCTCCGCCAGCAAGGGCTGCATCTACATCACCTAATTGAATTTGTTGTGCCGCTTGTATAATGGCTTCAAGGCCAGAGCCACATAAGCGATTAAGCGTTACAGCGTGGCTGCTTATAGGTAACCCAGCATCTAGTCCAATGACCCTTGATAGGTAAGCGTCTTTTGGGCCGTTATGAATAACTTTGCCTACCACACATGAACCAACTTGGTCAGGGGTAAGCTTAGACCGAGTTAGGGCTTCTTTTGCGCACAGTGTGCCAAGCTCAGCGGGGCTAAAATCTCTAAGGCTGCCACCAAAGCCACCAATTGCGGTACGAACCGCACTGAGTATTACTACGCTGTTGTTTGTATTTTGTGTCATTGCTGTTCTCTTATTATTTTTATAATCACTTTTGCTGAAATATGTTAAATAGGCAAAGGAGATCAATACTTCTACTAACATCAAAGCATAACTTTTAAATAAACTAATGGCGAGGTTGGGTTGAGCTGTATGTGTTTTCTAATAAAGTGGAAGTGAAATAGGCGTGTGATAATTATATTTTTGTGTAAATTTATAAAATAGGGCTCTCCTTATGAGAGCCCACGGGGATTTATAAATCAATCATTTCAATATTAACAACTACATTTTTAAAACCAGCATCTTCAAACTCTTTTTTTAACTTTTCTGCACTTGAGTAATCACTAGCTGAAACACTTCGCTTACTTCTTTGGTTAGTGACAAGTGGGGTTTCATCACCAAAATAAACGCTACCAGCAAATTGGCTTTGTGCATAAAAGTGGCCTGTTAGGGTTGTTTTTTTAGGTCTTAAAACATGACTTAAATAGTATTGCATTGTTGATAAGCTTGTTTGTTGTATCATCCAAGGCCAATCCCATTTTTTATTCTCACCTGGTATATAGCGGTGTTCCCATTGATACTCAATGCTATTTTCTTGACCTGCCCAACGGCCTATTACAAAATTAGCAGTGTCATTAGGTCTGTTTTCAGGATGGCTTAATAAAGCATTGCCTCCCCAACGCATAAAGCCATTTATTGATAGATCGTAAGTAATATCAGCATCGAATGAATAAGGATACGATATTGATGATTTAAACAAATCGACCTTAGCATTAAGCTTTGTGAATGCTGGTACATTGGTTCTTGCCTGTACAACAACACGTTCAGCTTCTGAGCCGCCGTTACTTGTTCCCCATGCTTGCTCTGCTGCTATAGTAACCGATAACGAAGTGTCTGATCCGCCAGTAACTGAAGGGGATTTCCATGTATTGGATAATGTAACAGACTCAGAAATACTGTAGTCATTTGTTTTAGACCAATTAGTAGCTGCATCGTATTCAATGGTAACGACTGACATTTGAGCTGCTGACGTGTCATTCACTGCAGGGACTGTTAACGTTTTAATTAGTTCTTTGTCGGCAGCAACAATATCACCTGTTATTTTATATGATTCGTTATCCATCACATATTCAAAGTTAGATACGATAATAGCTGACTTTTCATCACATCGATAACCATCACAGCTGCCCCCATTATAACCTTGTATTTTCCATCCAGAGCCTGCTTTAGATACCTCCATGTCATCACCCACATAGCTTGAGCGATTTCCACCAACCCACGCAAAACCCATTGTGTGAGCAAGATATGATAGGGGTTTTATAAAATCCTCTTTTTGATTTACTAAGTCCCATTCAATTTGGCTTTGACTGCCAGGCGCTACTTTTACGGGGCTTAATTTAGGGATCTCATTAATAGGATCGTTAGGGTAGCACCAAGAATTTACAGCAGACCCTTGTTTTATTTCACCTGCGTAGCCAGAGCCCATAATAACCCAGCCATCAGCTAATCCCGTTATTTGCCACTTACCCATTTTGTTAGTAAGTTCGTTTCTGTAGGTTTGCGCTTCAGCCTTTGTAATTAGTCTATTATCAGCTGAGCAAACTCCAGCACCTAAGCTTTCATTTTTAAGTTGATCTGGATAAATTGCAGTTGTATTTGCACTTACAAAACTTGTGTGTGACAACAGCAATAGAGGTATTATTTTTTTCATTAAGTTACATCCTTTAAAATCATATTTTAATTAGGCCCTAATTAAATAATCTAATTTTGGACCGATTTTGATTCTAAAGAACTCGCTATATTTTTATAGAGTGTTAAATGAAAGTTGGTTTTTCAAAAATATTAGTTGCTTAAATATTACAAAAATTCATTAAGACTATAGTGCTATTGTAGCTACATTTTTACCCCCTTGAGAGAGTACTCTAAAAAATCGATTAGATAGCGTGTGCTTTTTGGGATTAATTTATCAGGCCATATCAGGTTTACATCTCGTTTAATAGGTTTGAATTGCGTTAATACTTCAACCAAGCTTTCGTCTTTTATATGCGGTAATAAACAATATTTTGGACCATAATAAACACCTCTTCCTTCAATGGCAGCTAAGGCACACATTTCTATATCGTTGGAAATAAAGTTGGGTTGAGGTTTAAAAATTACTTTTTCATTTTTATTTGCTTTAAAAGACCAATTTTCGAATGGCGAGCACGATATGTGGGGGAGTTTAGCTAAATCGTCAAAATTACTTGGTATGCCATATTGCTCAATTAAACTCGATGAGCAAGCTAAAACAAAGCTCATTTGGTTAATGACTTTACATATATTTTGTGAGCTATCTAATTTTCCGATTCTAATAGCTAAATCAAACTCGGTGGCTTTTAAATCAAGGCGTTCATCTGATAGCATCATATGAATCTTAATATTTGGATAAAGTAGGGTGAATTGATTTATAACGCCTGAGAAGTACACACTCTTTATAAAGTTTTGCGGTGCTATTAATTTAATTTTACTCACTTTATTTTCACTAGAGTTCTTAAAATTGCACAGCGTACTTTGTAAACCCTCTACGTGAGCTAAGCAATGGCTATAAAAGCTCTTTCCTGGCTCTGTTAATCGCAAACTTCCTTTTTCACGATAAAACAACGCTAAAGATAAGTCTTCTTCAAGTTTTTTTATTTTTCTTTGTAAAGTGGGTAAAGGAATATTTAACTTTACTGACGCTTCATTAAATGTTTTGTAATCATTTACTTTTATAAAAAGCGCGATTATATCAAGCAAGGTAAATCTCCTGTATAAATTTGAGGTATAAAATCGTATTTAGTACTTAATTATTGGTTAGATTCATAAAACTAATCATTTATTTAAAGTACCCATTAGTCCCTTTTGTGGCAACAAAAATTTTACCTTTGTATTAAATGATTTAGTTACTCGTTTTAGGATAGGAAGTACTGAAGGAAAGTATTAGTAATTTTATAATAAATAACTCATTAGAAATAATTAGTAACATTTAATCAAACAATACAATAGACACGTAATAAGCTAGGTATTACGATTAACAAACTTAATAAAAAACGCTATAAAAAGCAGAGAGTTATTATGGAAGGTAAACCAATAGATAAGAGTGTATTCGATTCTTTTTTTGGGGAATATTCATGGATGTTTAAGGCTTGTAGCATTGTTGCTTTTATAATGTGTGTATATATCAGTTTTAATACTAAAGAGTATATATGGACGCTACTTATTAATGGCGATTTAAATTCTACTATGTTGGTTATGATACTCGGTTATTTATCTGAATTTAGATATCGCTTTATTAAAGAATCAAGAAATAATTGATAGCTACTAATTTAAATCTAAGGTACTAGAGATGAATATATTTATAAAATGGTTGATTTTAGCTGCATTAATTATTGCCGCTATTGCTTGTTATTCTTATGGTAGCACTACTGGCTTATTTATTTTTATTATTGCGGGCTTTGTTTTTGAAATGGCGTTTTGGTTTAAGATGTTTCCTATAAAAAAGAAATCGTCATTGTAGAAAGCTATTTAACCGTCTTGAAAAATAAATTTTTTTAGTTAGCGAGATAAGGGAATAAATGAAAAGGCTGCATTTTTTGCAGCCTTTTTAGTTTTATAAACTTAGTGGGTAACTCTATCGCCCCAAATATCTTCTAGGCGGCTATCACGACCACAGCGCCAGCGATAGGTACTATAACGAATAGGGTTATTTTTATAGTAATCTTGATGATAACTTTCTTTGCCCTTTATCGGGTAAAAGGTTTTCGCATCAAGAATAGGGGTTACCACTGTTTGCTTAGTAAACTCACTAATAACGGCTTGTTTAGATTTTTGAGCTAGCTTTCGCTGTTGCTCATTAGCTACAAAAATTGCGCTACGGTAGCTTGGGCCTTTATCGCAAAACTGACCTTTGGCGTCAAAAGGATCAATGTTAACCCAGTAATGGTTTAAAATATCTTGATAGCTTAATACGTCAGTGTTGTAGGTAACCAGAACGGCTTCGTAATGGCCGCGATGATTACCATTGTAAGTAGGATTTTTAATTTCACCGCCAGTAAAACCTGAGATCACATCGGTTACACCTTCGAGTTTTTCAAAGTCACTTTCCATACACCAAAAACAGCCTCCTGCTAAAATAGCTTGTTCGGTTTTAGCATGAGCAAATGAGCTAGTCAAAAGTACGGCAGAAGTGACTGCAAATACGAGTGTTTTATTCATAAAAATTATCAACCTAGTGTGTGAGTGCGTAAATGCTTGTTATAGTAGACCCGCTAACTGTAAATACTCTTTCATTGTGTAGCAGGTAAATTGTTTTAAACTCGCTTTATATAAAATGGACTCTATAAATGGAAACCAGTAATTCGCGTAATGAATTAACCACACTTTTGCAAACCAGTTTTGCTTCTTTAGGCTATAAACTGCCAAGCGCTGATGAACTCGTTTCTCATGACCACAATGCCCAATACCATGGCTATGCATTTACTTTAAACCAAAAACGCATAATTTACAGAAAGGCTAAAGTTACACCCGACAGACCTGGCGCTTTTTTAGCACTATGGAAACGCCCAGCGGATTGTAAAAATAATAAGCCAATTCCGTTAATTGATGAGTTTGATTATTTACTCGCAGAGGTTACCAGCGAAGGTTTAACTTCTACGAACAACCAAGTTACAAATATTGAACGAGGCTTGTTCATGTTCCCCGTAAATGTATTACTAAAAAAAGGCATAGTGAGTTCTTTAAACTCTAAGGGTAAAACAGCTTTTAGAGTGTTTCCACCTTGGAGCGAAAGCAGAGCCTTAAAAGGGACTGGCACATTTAGTAATTCTGCTAAAGTTACTCAGCGTTGGCAATGCGATTATTTCTTAAAGCAAGATCAAAATAAATTAATTGATTTATCTAAGTTAAACAAAATTTTAGCTAACGCTGTTTAAATTTGAACTATTAAGTCACTTTACCAGCATTGTTTTATATAGGGTTGTTTACTAAAGTGAGATCATACAGTCATACGAATATTAGGTAAGATATGAACCAGTTAACCGAAAAATCAATTAGTTGCCCTTACTGTGGCGAATACATAGAAGTATTAATTGATGTGGCTGATATTGATGAGCAATACATAGAAGACTGCCAAGTGTGTTGTAAGCCTATTTCGTTTGTCGTATTTGAAGATAACGATGAACTTAATGTAAATGTATACAGTGAAGATGAGGCGTTTTGAAGGAGTAAGTTAGCCGAATGACATTACAACCACTTGATAATACGCATATCCTCGAGCTAATGAGCTGGTTTAACAGTCTACATGACATAACTAAATGGGCTGGCCCATACTTTAGATACCCATTTACAGAGAAGACTTTTATTGAGGACTTAAACCTTGGTGGCTCGGCTTCTTTTGTATTGGTTGGACAACAAAACGAATTATTCGCTTTTGGGCAATATTATCAACGAAAAAACAAATGCCATTTGGCGCGTTTAGTAGTAAACCCTATATACAGGGGGGAGGGAATTGCAGCCACCCTGATTAAAGAATTATGTAAGCATGGGCACTTAAACTTAAATGTTACTTATAGCTCATTGTTTGTTTATGAAAATAACCTAGCAGCAGTTTTGGCTTATAAAAAGCTAGGATTTATAGTTGAGACGAATCAAGATTCAAGCCCATTACCAGATAACTGCGTTTATATGGTTAAAGTAATAAATTACGTTTAAGTTAGCTATTTTGCTGTTCACGCGCTAATTGGTTAGGCAGCAACTCCTCCACAATTTCTCTCGCTGGTAAGGTGTAACGTACGCCATCAAACATAACCGATGTGAACTCATCAATATTAGTAATGCCGGTGAGAGTCCAACCTTCACCACGTTTTGGGCAGTAAACAGTAGTAGTTGGTTGTATTACTTTAAAATTGTCGCTCATAGTTTATCTTAATTAATGCTTGTGAATACGGTATGGTAAGTTAATAATGACGTTCTATAAAGTGCTATTTAAAGCGCGTTTACTTTATTTGGCATAGGCATGTTGAAAACGATAAAATTACCCCGCGTTACCTTGCGTTTAATTACCCACAAACATGGCGCAGCGCTATTAACAATTTTAAATAATCCCCTCGTTTATGAGTTTAACGATTATAAAACGCCGCTAAATAAAGAGCATGTTAAGCAATTAATTCAAGATGATATATCGAGTTATTATCAAGGGGAAGGTGTTCGGCTTGCGATTGAACATAATATGTCTGGCGACTTAATTGGTACTTGTGGTTTGTATAACATTAATAACCAAACTAAAACTGCTTATTTGGGCTTTGAGCTTGATCCTTTTTATTGGCAACAAGGCTTAATGCATGAAGTACTTAAAGGTTTTGTCAGTGAGATACATCGCTCTTTAAACATTGAACATCTATACGCAGAAATTCATGGTAAAAATGTACGCTGTTATAACTTACTCACTAAGCTTGGCTTTGTATTTAACCAGCAACTTAATAACGGTGTATGGCATAAGCAATTAACTAAAATGGATGGCGCATGAGAATTAAAAAAGCGATTATTTTAAATATGTTGCTTACGGCTAGCGTATTTGGGCTTGCAATAACTGGGTTTAGCTATTATCAAAATGATGTTTCAGAGTTTGTTGATGTAACCCTAGATTCGAAAGTGCTTAAAGAGTCACGAAAAGTATTTATAAGGTTACCCGATAGTTTTGACAAAAATAAAGCGTATCCACTTATTATAAAAACAGATGGTAATTTTAATCTAGCTAATTGGGATAAAGCCTTAAAAGCATTAAATCATGAAAGTACATTAAATGAGGCTATTTTAGTTGCTATACCAAATCAGTTTTTTACTGATACTAGAAATCGTGATCTTGTGCCACCTTATGCAAGGAAGGACGTTAATACAAATCCTCGACCTAAACATGAAAGTTCGCCTGAAATTTTTGGTAAAGCTGATTTGTTTTTAGCTTTTCTAGAGCAAGAGTTACTTACTTATTTAGAGGCCAACTACACATTAACTGAAAATCGAATTTTGACCGGATTTTCAGCTGGGGGCAGCTTTACTTTATACACGCTGCATAATAAACCAAAGTTATTCAATGGTTACTTTGCATTTAGCCCAGCCGCTTGGTATGACGATATGACAGTGGCTAAGCGGTTTGATGCATTTTTAAAAACAAATATAAATTGTATAAAACAACCGACATTTTTATATATCACTGTCGGTGGGGCAGAGCACTCTTTAATGCTAGGTGCATACAATAATTTAGTTACTAGTTTAGCAAAACATCCAAACAGCTGGCTTAAGTGGGGAAGTACAATTAATAGTAATGCTGAACATAATCAAAACCCTGCACTGAGTGTCGATAAAGCACTGTTAAATTATACGGCGTTCTTGAGCTCGCAAATTAACACGCCTTCTGATGAATTAATGACGGTGATCAATTAAATATAGTTTGCATTGATTTTTATTGCTTTACTGCTGGTGGAGTACCCACTCTAAAGAACACATCATACTTTGTTTGATTTAAAACAAGTCTTAGCAATAGGTGAATTTTTTAAAAATATAATCAGGGAGGGGGGAAATTGTTGGGGCGTTTTTTTTAACTTATATCTACGCGTTTTATTAAGTGAGTTGTGTAGGAGCAGGAAAACCAAATTAAACAAAGCAACAATGTAATTATTTAGATGTTCTAAGTTAGACATTTTAATTGCAGCTAACATCGGGTTTTCCATCAATGGTTCAGTAATACACAGACTTAAACTCCAGCTTTTTATAATTGACGTTACAACAATGCAATTTTGTTGCTCAGTTGCCTCAGCATGGCTTCTGCATTTGGTATCTCGTCGTTTAAACCTGTGATCAGGGTCATAAAATAGCAGTCCATCATCACACTTGCTTTTATTTCATCAAATTCTGGTTGTTCACTAAATAGTAGTTTTTTAAATTCATCCATTTGTGCTTTAAAAAAATCCTCACGCCAAATGATGTCGCTAATTAGTAATTTGCTAAATTCACTGTTTTCACAATAAAAGGAATATAGAGGGTGAGCGTAGTGGCGTAATTTCAATCGAGGAGGGCGCTGAGTATCTGATTGCTTTGCTTGCTCGATAATAACTTCAATTTGTTGCTGCATACCTGCCATAAGCAGATCAATTTTATTTTCAAAATGACTAAACACAGTACCAACTGCCACATTAGCTGCAACAGCAATTTCTCTTGTCGATGTGTGGTCATAACCTTGTAGTAAGAAAAGCTCCCATGCTGAAGCTAAAACTTTATCCCGTGTTTTTTCTTTTTTACTCATACTATTCAACGCTTTATATTTTTGTTAGAAGTTGGGCCTAAATCAGCACTTGATTAATTGAGCGCGCTCAATTAAATTTATGAGCATGCTCAATTAATCTAAAGGTGATACATGGAGTTTATCAAACGTGTTATTGGTTATGTACTTTTTATTCCACTTATTTATTTTTATTCTTTTATTCTCGGCCCAATCCTAAAAGCCGTTTTAGTCCCAGGTGGGGTTGTGTTTTTGTGGCTTATTTTAGGGCTAAAAGAGGGGACGCGTGCGTTAAAAAAAGCATTTAAGAAAAAGTAGTAAAATCTTCAGTAAAACAAATAAAAAGCCCTGCTATTTTGCAGGGCTTTAGTCTGTTGACCTTTGCTATTTTAAGCTTGAAAGCTCAACAGGCCATTAAAGAACGTATCTAAAACCAAAAGCAATACCGTCATCTTCCGATTGTTCCATTTGTGCTTGCTGTTGCTTATTATCACTTTCAAAATCACCAAAGTCTTTACGCGCTTCTACATAAAGTTGGGTGTTTTCATCTATTAAGTAATGCACACCAATAACAGCAAATTGACGCTTAAATACATCGTTAGGATCGGCATTAAAGTTTGGTTGAATTACGTAGTCATCACCTGCATCAAATAAGTTGTAGGCAATAAATGGTCTAAAATCATTTTCAAAACGATAAGACACAAATGTTTCAATACCAATTGCATCTTTAATTAAACGACCAATGTTATCTGTGTCGTGGTTTTCGTTTTTATTGATATTAGCAGCTACATATAAACCTGGCGCATCAATATTGCCCCAAATAACACCGGCACCGTAAATTAAATCGTCAACTGAACGGGTTGTTCCGTCGCCATAAGTTAATTCAAACTCGCCGCGGTTAATACCGGCAGTCAGTTTTAGCTTATCAGTCACGTTATAAGTTACTGCACCGCCAAATGTATAGTTAAATTCAACTTGTTGCGCCGCAGTATCGCCTGACTCAAAATTAGCCTGGCATTGTGATTCTGTAATATCACTTACATCACAGGTATAAAATGCGCTATTTTTTAACTGAGTTTGTACACTAAAATCAAAATCACCGTAACTATTACGGTATTGCAATGTTTTATCGCCACGTCCCGTACCATTTACAGCACCGTCGTCTTTGTTGTAGGTATATACACCTGCGGCATTGCCATCCCAAACATAGCTGTAGTTAGTTGCATATACTACGTCAAACCACGCACCCCATTGTTTACCAATAGTAATTTGGCCGTATTTGTCGTGTTTAAGTCCTGCATAACCTAAACGATTATACAAAAATTCATCTTGAATTGATTCAAAACGGTTGTTGTATACAATATCGCTACTGCCAACAGGGTTTACACCCCATTCAACTAAAGCCATTGCTTCCCAGCCGTTCTTTAGTTGACGTTTAAAATCAAAATTAATTCGTGAGGCACCATTAACCACTTCATTTTGACCTTGAGTATTAATTACTCGCGCATCTATATAGCCGCCAATAGCGACTGTATTTTTTTCATCCTTAAATACTTCAATTGCTGAAACACTCGGTGTTGTTAAAACACCTGCAATCGCGAGCGATACTAATTTTATTTTCATTGTGTGTGCCTTGCCTAAAAAAGACGTTTTTATAATTACTAAATTCGAAGTCGTGCAGACTAGCAAAGCAATAAAAGGCTCAAAAGTGAAAAATTATCAACGATAATTAATACAAAAAACGCAGCTTGTTCACTTTAAGTTAATGCTGTATTTATTTTGTAGCGTATAAACCGCTATTTAATTTTGGAATAAGACATTAGGATTAAATGCAGGAGGGAGAGAATTGAATTTTTTTCATAGTTACTACTATCGGCATAGGTAGAGCTAAAACTCTAATGCTATAAAAAACGTTAATATAGCCGTATTAAATGTTAATAAAAGTAAAATGCGACCAATTAGCGATTTAGTACGTTTAAATTATTTATTTTTCTGTAACGGTGATTGTTTTTTTATTAAACATATTTTTACCGCGTTAACAGCATAATAGTGAATTTCACTTCGCTTTTTTGCACATTTACTCGTTCATCTCTTTGGCTGTTTTAATCCTGAAATAGCTAATAAACAACTACTGTTTACTTTAGGTTGTGCTTTAAACTTTCATAGAAAAAAACGCTGATTTGGTTTAAACTGCGCGCAATTTAAATACTTCAGTCTCCCTTGGAGGGTAGCGCTATTATTAGTACAGCTAACATCACCATGCAATTTGGTGCTAAACCGTTATTTGAAAATATCTCAGCTAAATTTGGTGAATCAAACCGCTATGGTTTAATTGGTGCCAATGGTTGTGGTAAATCAACGTTTATGAAAATTCTAAGCGGTGAGCTTGAGCCATCATCGGGTAATGTAAGCACAGATCCTAATGAACGTGTTGCTAAACTAAATCAAGATCAATTCGCTTACGAAGAGTACTCAGTGATCGACACTGTAATTATGGGTCACAAAGAGCTTTGGGATATTAAACAAGAGCGTGACCGTATCTATAGCCTACCTGAAATGAGTGAAGAGGACGGCATGAAAGTAGCCGATCTTGAAACTGAGTTTGCTGAAATGGATGGCTATTCTGCTGAGTCAAAAGCGGGTGAGCTATTATTAGGTGTTGGTATAGCGACAGAGCAACATTACGGTCCTATGTCTGAAATCGCACCAGGTTTTAAACTTCGTGTGCTATTAGCTCAAGTGTTGTTTTCAGACCCTGATATCATGTTGCTTGATGAACCTACCAATAACTTGGACATTTACACAATCAAGTGGTTGGAAGATGTTCTAAATCAACGTGACTGTACTATGATCATCATCTCGCATGACCGTCACTTTTTAAACTCGGTATGTACACACATGGCCGATATTGACTACGGTGAATTACGTATTTACCCGGGTAACTACGATGAATATATGTTTGCAGCAACCCAAGCTCGCGAGCGTTTATTAAGTGAAAACGCCAAAAAGAAAAGCCAAATAGCAGAACTACAACAGTTTGTATCGCGCTTTTCTGCTAATGCTTCAAAAGCAAAGCAAGCAACTTCACGTGCAAAACGTATTGATAAAATTCAATTAGACGAAGTGAAAGCCTCGTCGCGTCAGTCGCCATTTATCCGTTTTGAACAAGAAAAACAGTTATTCCGTAACGCGCTTGAAATGACCAGCTTATCGCAAGGCTTCGAAGAAACTTTATTCTCAGGTTTAGAAGGCTTAGTTGAGGTAGGTGAACGTATTGCCATTATTGGTGAAAATGGTGTGGGTAAAACAACATTATTAAACACCTTAGCAGGACGCTTAGCACCTAAAAGCGGTGAGTTCAAATGGTCTGAAAATGCTAACATTGGCTATTATGCACAAGATCATGCCGATGAGTTTGAAAAAGACATGAACTTATTTGAGTGGATGGAGCAGTGGCAGCAAGAGGGTGATGACGAGCAAGTTGTTCGTAGTTTCTTAGGTCGTATGTTGTTTTCACAAAACGATATTAAAAAATCTGTAAAAGTTATCTCAGGTGGTGAACAAGGTCGTATGCTGTTTGGTAAAATCATGATGCATAAACCAAATATCTTATTAATGGATGAACCGACGAACCACATGGATATGGAATCAATTGAAGCGCTTAACTTAGCACTTGAAGCGTATGAAGGTACCTTGATGTTTGTGTCACACGACCGTCAGTTTGTATCATCAGTTGCTACCCGTATTTGGGAAATTAAAGACGGTAAAATTATCGACTTTAGAGGAACCTACAGCGAATATTTGGCTAGCAAAGAAGCATAACAGCAAGTATTTCAAGCATTTTAAAAAAGCCATGTTTAACATGGCTTTTTTATTGCCTGCTGGTCGCATTACTGCGGTATTTAAGTATATAATACCCGCCATAAAACCGGACATAAGTCCGCTATTTTTTAAAAACATTACTGAGGAGTATTTATGACTGTTGGCATTATTATGGGTTCTAAATCAGATTGGCCAACCATGGAACACGCTGCGCTGATGCTAGAAAAATTTGGTATTGCTTATGAAACTAAAGTGGTTTCTGCTCACCGTACTCCTCAATTACTTGCTGATTACGCAAGTTCTGCAAGCGAACGAGGCATTAAAGTAATTATTGCAGGCGCAGGTGGGGCAGCTCACTTACCGGGTATGGCTGCAGCGTTTACATCATTGCCTGTTTTAGGCGTTCCAGTTAAGTCAAAAGCGTTAAATGGTGTTGATTCATTATTGTCTATTTGCCAGATGCCTAAGGGCGTTGCTGTAGGCACATTGGCTATTGGTGAGCCTGGTGCAGCTAATGCCGGTTTATTGGCTGCACAAATATTAGGCTGTCAAAACCCTGAAATTTTTGCCAAAATTGAAGCGTTTCGTAAAGAGCAAACCGACACTATTCTAGCTAACCCAAATCCTGCAGAGTAATAATGACTATATTAATTTTAGGTGCTGGGCAGCTTGCGCGAATGATGAGCCTTGCTGGCGCACCGCTTAATTTAAATGTGGTTGCTTATGATGTTGGCAGCCAACAAATTGTGCACCCGCTAACCAACCAAGTTTATGCAACCACACTTGAGCAAGCTATCGATGATGCAGATGCGATTACCGCTGAGTTTGAACATATCCCCGATGATGTATTAACGCTTTGCTGTAATAGCAATAAGTTTTATCCAGGTAAACAAGCAATAAAAACCGGTGGTGACCGTTCGCTTGAAAAAGCCTTGTTAGATAAAACCGAAGTAGCTTGTGCGCCATACCAACTTATTACTGAAAAAGCGCATCTTGAACAAGCAGTTAAAACATTAGGCAAACCGTTAGTAATAAAAACCTGCCAAGCAGGGTATGACGGCAAAGGCCAATGGCGTTTAAAATCAGATGATGAAATAAACACTATTTGGTCTGAAATGGCCGACTTTATTGCCTCAGGTACAGAGCATGCGCCTCATTCAATTATTGCTGAAAAAATGATCCCGTTTGATCGTGAAGTCTCTATTATTGGCGTGCGCGACAAAGAGGGTAACGTTGCAATTTATCCACTTACTGAAAACCAACATACCAATGGTGTATTAACGCTTTCACTAGCCGGTAAAGATAATAGTTTAGTTGAGAGCCAAGCAACCTCAGCATTTACCCGTATTGCTAATGAGCTTAATTATGTAGGTGTATTGGCCATAGAGTTTTTTGATGTTCAAGGTACGTTATTAGTTAACGAAATTGCCCCTCGCGTGCATAACTCAGGGCATTGGACTCAGCAAGGTGCTCATTGCTCGCAATTTGAAAACCATATGCGTGCTGTTGCAGGGTTACCTTTGGGTAATACGCAAATTAAGCAACCTACTGCTATGATCAACGTCTTAGGGCAAGAAAAAATCCCAAATGAGGTTTTAAAAACAGCGGATGTAACCAGTCACTGGTATGGTAAAGGCGTTAAGCCCGGTCGTAAAATGGGGCATATTAATGTTTCGGGTGAGAGTTTACAGCAATTAGGTAACCGCCTAGCTGAACTTACATCATGCTTGCCAGAGCAGGATTACCCAGGCGTATTAGCTACTAGCAAATCGCTATTATAAGTTAAAAAATTAAGCGGTAAGTTGAATTCAATTTATCGCTTTACCTTCTAAAGGTTTCTTTTCAATGATCCACCCAAAGTTTCGTACTATTGTGTTTGCTTTTTTTATGGCACTTTTCATGTCAGGGTTTATGTCATTTGTTATTTCAATTTTTAATGTAGGCATGGTCGAAAATATTGTAGCTATATGGCTTAAAGCCTGGTTATTTGCCTTTTGCATTGCCTTTCCTACAGTTATATTTGTTGCTCCCGTTGTCCATAAACTGACTAATAAACTTATTCGGCCTTAAAATAGTGATTATCACTAAATTGCATAAGCCAACATTTATACTCTCACTCGCACTGTGTATGACTCCTTTTATTGGCGCAGGAAGTGCATTGGTTTTAGGCGCTATATTTGCTATTACCTTAGGCAACCCGTTTGCTGAGTTATCTCAAAAGGCCAGTAAAGTAATGCTTAAGTTTGCCGTTGTAGGCTTAGGCTTTGCTGTTGATTTTAATGAAGTAATTGAGGTAGGGCGCAGCTCATTAGTATTAACAATTGTTAGTATTACTGCCATAATCGGGCTTGGAGAGATTTTAACCCAAGTTTTTAAGCTTAATCGTAATACGGGCGTGTTAATTTCATTTGGTACCGCTATTTGTGGTGGCAGTGCCATAGCCGCTATGGCACCGGTTATAAAAGCTAGAGATCACGAAGTCGCTGTTGCCTTAGGGATTGTATTTTTACTCAATGGCATGGGATTATTGTTGTTTCCCGCAATTGGGCACTATTTTGAGTTAACCCAACAGCAATTTGGTTTGTGGGCCGCATTAGCCATTCATGATACTAGCAGCGTAGTGGGGGCATCGGCTACTTATGGTGCTGTGGCACTGAGTATTGCCACTACGGTAAAATTGACCCGTGCGATGTGGATCATTCCTTATACAGCGGTTGCGGGAGTGTTTATGCGCTCTGATGAAAAGGCGAGTATTCCTTTATTTATTGTGGGCTTTTTATTAGCCGCATTAATTAATACTTATATGCCGTCGTTTTCATCGACATGGGAACTTATTAATAGTGCAGCTAAGCAATTATTAGTGGTTACACTGTTTTTAATTGGCAGCGGTTTGTCACTATCGGTTCTTAAGCAAGCAGGTATAAAGCCATTTTTGATGGCTATTACTTTGTGGGTTATAGTCAGCAGCACTATTTTATTATTAATTATAGATGGATTCATATAATGAAACGTAATCTGAGTATTACAGCAATCAGCAGTGTGTTATTTGCTGTTTTTTCTAGCAGCCCTGTATTGGCTGAATCGCTACGCGTAGCAACCTTCAATGTTAGTATGGATGCCACTAATTACACCGCAAAAAATCAACAAGTAAAAAGTGATGCATTGGTAAAAGCGCTTCGCTCAAACCACCAGCAAATTAAAAATATTGCTGAAATAATCCAGCGCGTCCGCCCAGATGTAGTACTACTCAATGAGTTTGACTACATTCCAAAAGAGCAAGGTATCGAGTATTTTAAAAGCCATTATTTAAATGTAGGGCAAAATAATCAAGCAGCAATTGATTACCCATACGTTTACATTGCCCCCGTTAATACTGGCTTAGCAACTGAGTTTGACTTGGACAATAACGGTAAAAAAACTGGGGTAATGGGTGATGCACAGGGCTTTGGTTTTTTTGAAGGCCATTACGCAATGGCGTTTTTATCTCGCTACCCGATTGATTTTGACAACATCAGAACCCTGCAAACCTTTAAGCACAAAGATTTACCTAATGTACAAATGCCGGTTGACCCAAAAACTAATACCAATTGGTATAACGATGAAGAGTGGAATACTTTACGTTTAAGCTCTAAATCTTTTTGGGATATACCCGTAAAAGTAAACGATAAAGTAGTCCATATGCTAGCGTCGCACCCAACACCACCTGTGTTTGATGGCGAAGAAGACAGAAACGGTATTCGTAACCATGATGAAGTTAGGCTTATTGCCGATTACGTTAATAACGAAAGTTACCTTTATGATGATAATGGTAAAAAGGGTGGGCTTGCAGCAAAATCGCGATTTGTGATTTTAGGAGATCTAAACGCCGCACCTGAAGGTGATAAAAAGCGCACCAATACTACTGATCAAATACTTAAAAGCCCATTGATTAACGCCGGTTTTATTCCAACCAGTGAGGGCGCAAAAGAGCAATACCCGCAAGCTTATGCTAAAAACTATACCGCTAATTGGCAAGCACGCGTTGATTACGTTTTGCCTTCAAACTATGGGTTAACCATTAAAGGTGGTGGTGTTTTTTGGCCGAAAAAACAAAGCGAATTATATCGTTTAATTAAAGATAGAAATGCATCAAGCGACCACCGATTAGTCTGGCTTGATTTAACGGTTGAATAAACGGGTTACTCACCCCGATATCAGCGTTGTTTATCTTAAATAATTGCAATTATAAAGGTGCTTCTGCTTAAATATGGTTAATTATAATAACCGTCAAGAAGCACTATGATTTTTAAATTCTCATCTTCTAAAACACTTGTTGCAATCGCTGTTGCATCAAGTGTTATGTTAGCGGGTTGTACAGCAACCGCTACAACTTCTACTGACTCATCTATTCAAACAAATACCACCGTTGCTAGTGTTGTAAACACGCCCGCAGATTTGGGCGAATCAAAAATTACCCTTGAACAAGCGATGGCTCACCCTGATTGGATTGGACGCCAGCCACAAAGCGCTTTTTGGAGTGCAGATTCAAGTACCATTATTTACGCGCGTAAGCAGCAAGGTAGTGAGCTAAGAGATTTATTCACTCAAGCTGTAAACTCACAAACAGCAGAGCAAGTGGCACTAGAAAAATTACACCGTGTTGGTTCAAGTAAAGCTGTTTTTTCTAACGATAAATCACTTCAAGCTTATGTGTTTGAGGGTAACGTATTTATCAAAAACGTAAAGTCAGGCGTAATTAAACAAATTACGCAAAGCTCTGCTACTGAGTCAAAACCACAGTTTTTAAACGATGGTAACTTAGCGTATCGCCAAGGTAATATTTTCTTTAAAGTAGATTTAACCACAGGTTTAACCCGCGAAATAGCCAATTTAAAACTCGCTGACAAACCACAAGGCGTAAAAGAACCATCAACTTATATTGCCAAAGAGCAACATAAGCTTATTGATTACATTGCACTGCAGCACAAAAATAAACAAGATAAGCATGCGCGTAAAGAGCAAGTAAAAGCGAGTAACAGCTCAATTGCTAACACTCATTATTATTTAGGCGATGGCAACACGGTTGATGAAGCCGAGCTTTCTCCAAATGGCGATGCGTTAATTGTAGTCGTACAAGAAAAAAGCTCATGGCGCGGTGAAGGCGATATTATGCCTAACTACATTACTGATGATGCGACGACAGAGCCTAAAAAAGTTCGCCGTCGCGTAGCTGATTCTAAAGAGCAAACTTCTGAGCTTGTTTATATTAACCTTGCAGATCAAAGCCAAACCACATTAGGGTTCAATACTTTACCTGGTTTTGATGAAGACGTACTTGCTGAGGTTAAAAAAGAAAACTACGCCCGTGAAGGCAAAACCTATCAATCTAAAAAACAGCCTCGTGGTATTAACGTTATTTCAGACTGGGGTTGGAATCAATCACCTATTAGCTGGAACGATGATGGTAGCCAAGTAGCGATTATGCTTGAAGCATGGGATAACAAAGATCGTTGGTTAGCCACTGTAGATTTTGAAAATAACAAACTTGTCTCTCAACATCGTTTACATGACGATGCGTGGATTGCCTATGCCTTTAACGACTTTGGTTGGTTAAATAATTCCACTACCTTGTATTATTTATCTGAAGAATCGGGCTATAGCCAGCTTTATAAAAAGCCACTCGATGGTAAAGCGACTGCGCTAACCATGGGTAAATTTGAAGTATCTAATTTAACCCTCACTGATGACAATAACGCTATTTACTATAAAGCGAATGTTGAGCATCCTGGTCTTTACGAAATTTACCGTGTAAACCCACAAACAGGTGTTAGCGAGCAAGTAACAGACTTAAATGGCATGACGGATTATACCTTAAGCCCAGATCAGTCTAAGTTATTATTAAGACACTCTAAAATCACAATGCCCACTGAGCTTTATGTGGCTGAGGCTAAAGCAAACACAACCGCAACTCGTTTAACTAACACGGTATCTGAGACGTTTTTAGCTAAAAAACTCACAGCGCCTAAAATTGTTGCTGTGCCTTCAAGCCATACAGATCAGCCAATATACGCCAAAGTTTATTACCCGGCTGATTACCAAGAAGGTGAAACAGGTAAAAACCGTAAAGCGGTTATTTTTAACCACGGTGCCGGTTACCTGCAAAATTCACACATGGGTTGGTCTGGTTACTTTCGCGAATTTATGTTCCATTCATTACTTGCCGATGAAGGTTACGTAGTGATGGATATGGATTACCGAGCATCAAAGGGGTATGGCCGAGATTGGCGTACTGCTATTTATCGTCAAATGGGAACACCTGAAACACAAGATTTAGCAGATGGCGTAAAATGGATGGCTGAAAATGCCAACGTTGATACTCAAGCGGTTGGTACTTACGGTGGTTCATACGGCGGATTTATGACCTTTATGGCGTTATTTACCGCGCCAGATTTGTTTCAATCAGGTGCTGCGCTTCGCCCTGTGACTGATTGGGCACATTACAATACAGGCTATACAGCTAACATTTTGAATCACCCAGATGTTGACCCAATTGCTTATGAACGTAGTTCACCTATTTACTATGCAGAAGGGCTTAAAAAGCATTTATTAATTAATGCGCCAATGGTTGATGATAATGTGTTCTTTCAAGATTCAGTGCGTTTAGTACAGCGTTTAATCGAGCTTGAGAAAGAAAACTTTGAAACAGCAATCTTTCCAGTAGAGCCGCATGGTTTTGTGCAGCCTTCGAGCTGGTTAGATGAATACCGTCGAATTTATAAGCTGTTTAAAGAAACACTATAAATAGCGGTAAGTTAATAAAAAAACGCCACAATGTGGCGTTTTTTTATTCTTTATTTTTGCTGATGAATTTAATAATTAAAGGAACGCCCAACAATGCGCCGCCAATCGCGCCAATTAAATGTGCATCAACAGCCACCGTTGAGTTTATCAATGCGCCTATATCAGCACTAGGGCCATTTATTTGTTCAGCGATTAGCTTTACCCACACACCAATAAACAACACATAACCCGATTTAAGTCCAACAGTGATATCTTTTATGGCTCCCCAAATGATCACGCCATGCAAAACTGCACTAAGCCCTGTGTAAATTGTAATTGTGGGGCAAAACCAAAAAACACCTAAGCCACACCAAATTGCCAATGTGGCAATATTAAAACTATATCTGCTTGGGGATGTGTACTCACCATGCAATAACCAAATAAGCGCGATACCGGCACAATTCAGCCCTAAGTGCGCCCAATTGGCATGTACAAATTGGCTGGTAAACAAACGCCACAGTTGGCCTTGTTCAATCAGTTGACGATTAAATTCAAGTTCGTTGTTTATACCCAGCCATGCTAAGAGCGAACTTAATACGATTAAACATAAGGGAGGGAAAACATAGCGCGGTTGAAGAGGTAAATTAAGCATTTAGGGATCATTTTTATATTTATTTTTGCATATTGTGCCTGTTTAACTTTAAGATGCCAATTATCTTCCATGCAATTTAAGTTTATTAAGTGATTATGAATTTTAAGCTCAACTGTTTATTCGCACTGACTCTAAGTGCCTTGTCTTTTCCTTTGTTTGCACAAAACGCTAGCACAATTGAAACACGTGAACCTGAAGCGTCCACAGGTGTTGTACATAAGCAATTAGTGGCTGGCGATAAGTACATGGTAGCCGCCGCTAATCCGTATGCTTCACAAGCAGGTAAAGCCATTTTAGCGCAAGGCGGCAGTGCGGTTGATGCCGCTATTGCCACCCAATTAGTACTTACATTAGTTGAGCCGCAATCATCAGGTATTGGCGGTGGTACGTTTATGATGTATTACAATAAAGCTAATAATAAACTCACCAGCTTTGATGGCCGTGAAACCGCGCCGAGTAATGCCGATGAAAACCTGTTTTTAAATAAACACGGCAACGCAGTCAAATGGATTGAAGCGGTTGTAGGTGGACGCTCTGTAGGCGTACCCGGTATTTTACATGCATTTGCCAGCGCCCATAAACAGTACGGTTCCTTACCTTGGGCTAGCTTATTTAAACCTGCAATTAAACTTGCTGAGCAAGGATTTGAAGTATCGCCTCGGTTACATGGTTTACTGGTTAGACAATTAAACCCAGGCGTAATGAGTATGCCGGTGATTAATGAGTATTTTTTTCCAAATGGCAAAGTAATTGAAGTCGGCAGTATTAAAAAAAATCAGCCATTAGCTAATTTATATAAAGACATTGCTTCAAAAGGGATAGATGCCTTTTACAAAGGCGATAATGCCAAAGCTATGGTAAAAGCAGTACAACAGTCAAAAATTGCGCCTGGTAAATTATCTGAGCAAGATCTTGCTAATTACAGCAGTAAAGAGCGTGCACCCGTTTGTATAAAATACCGAGTTTATAATGTTTGCTCTATGGCGCCGCCTAGTAGTGGCGGTATCTCAGTACTACAAATTTTAGGCTTGCTTGAACACAAAAACATGGCAAATATTAAAGCCAATAGCGCCGAGGCAATTCATTACTTTAGCCAAGCGTCACGTATTGCGTTTGCCGATCGTAATAAATACATCGGCGATCCTGACTTTACCCAAGTACCTACTCAAGAATTATTAAATAAAGACTATATTGCCACCCGCGCGAAATTAATTACTGAAAAAGATCAAAAAGCATTGCCAGGCAACCCTGTTGATCACTTAAGCTATGCAAACGATGATTCTTTTGAGCTGCCGTCTACCTCGCATGTATCAATTGTGGATAGCAAAGGAAACGCTGTTTCAATGACCAGCTCTATTGAAATGGCGTTTGGCTCAACAGTGATGGTTAATGGTTATATTTTAAATAATCAGCTAACTGATTTTTCACTTTCACCACGTAAAAATGGCAAATTGGTGGCTAACAGGGTCGAAGCACATAAACGTCCGCGCAGCTCAATGTCTCCGGTGATGGTTTTTAACCAAGATGGCAGTTTACGTTTAGTAGTGGGTTCTCCTGGTGGGAGTCGTATTATTGATTATGTAGCGCAAGTTGTTATTGGCGTTTTAGATTGGAATTTAAATGCACAACAGGCCATTAATTTACCGCGTACAACTAATCGTAATGATTATACTAGCCTTGAAAAAGGCACTGAACTTGAAGCGCTTGTACCTAAGCTTGAAAAGCGCGGCCATGATGTGCGTGTTATTGACCTAAACTCAGGCTTGCATGCGGTAGAAGTAAAAAACAACCGTTTGTATGGCGCTGCCGATCCGCGCAGAGAAGGGATGGCGTTATCTGATTTAAGTAATAATAAAGCCTCATTTAAATTTTAAACCATGTATAATAAACAGCAGGTTTGCTGCCTGCTGTTTTAAATGTAAAAGATTAATAGTTAATAACTATTTGGTTGAAAATAGCATGTTAACTAACGTAAAAAAATTAGCAAACCTAAACATAATTGGCACTGTTGTAACCATTAAACAAAGCACGCACATTATTTAATGCGCGTTTAACGTTTTAAACCCACATCAGGCAGCTAACATATTCACCAAATATGAGTGGCTTTATACTAAAGTAGCGCTTGTATTTGTACATTTTCAATGGTCTGACAAGCTTAAATGTCATTGCAATTTAGCCTTTAACAATGATAATGGCAGATCATTATTTAAGATTCAGTAAAGCTTGGAAATATGACTACAAATACCGATCCTAATTATCTTTATATTCCTTATTCTGGCCCAGGCCTAATTGAAACCCCATTATTGAATAAAGGAAGTGCTTTTAGCCAAAAAGAACGTGAAAACTTTAATCTTGCAGGTTTACTTCCTCCTCGTTACGAAACAATAGAAGAACAAGTTGAGCGTTGTTACCAACAATACTCAAGTTTTAATGACAATTTAAATAAGCACATTTATTTACGCGCTATTCAAGACAATAACGAAACGCTTTACTATCGTTTAGTGCGTGATCATATTGAAGAAATGATGCCTATTATTTACACCCCAACTGTGGGTGATGCCTGTGAGAAATTTTCTGATATTTATCGTAGTGCACGTGGTTTGTTTATTTCTTATGAAGATCGTTTCCAAATCGACGATATTTTACGTAATGCCACTAAAGGTAAAGTTAAAGTTATCGTGGTTACCGATGGCGAACGTATTTTAGGTTTAGGTGACCAAGGTATTGGCGGTATGGGTATTCCAATTGGTAAGCTCTCTTTATATACCGCCTGTGGTGGTATTAGCCCAGCGTACACATTACCGGTTATGCTTGATGTAGGTACCAATAACGAAAAACTATTAAACGACCCAATGTACATGGGTGCTCGACATAAGCGTATTGCGCAAGATGAGTACGATGAGTTTTTAGATTTATTCATTAAAGCGGTTAAGCGTCGTTGGCCAAGCGTGTTACTGCAATTTGAAGACTTTGCACAACCAAATGCTATGCCATTATTAAAGCGTTACCGTAATGAAATTTGTAGCTTTAATGATGACATTCAAGGTACTGCATCGGTTACTGTGGGGTCTTTATTAGCAGCTTGTCGTGTTAAAGGCGCTAAACTATCGACTCAAAAAGTTGTGTTTGTAGGCGCAGGATCTGCAGGCTGTGGTATTGCTGAACAAATTGTTAGCACTATGGTGGCCGAAGGTATCAGTGAAGCACAAGCTCGCAGCCAAGTATTTATGGTTGACCGCTTTGGTTTATTAACTGATGGCATGGAAGGCTTACGCGACTTCCAACAAATGTTAGCGCAACCAACGAGCTGCCTAGCCGATTGGACTTACAGCGGCGAATACGCGTCATTATTAGATGTAATGCACTGTGCAGAACCAGATATTTTAATTGGTGTATCAGGTCAACCGGGCTTATTCACTGAGCAAGTTATTCGCGCTATGCACGCAAACTGTGAAGCACCTATTATTTTCCCGTTAAGTAATCCATCTAAACAGGTAGAAGCTTACCCAGAAGATGTTATTAAATGGACTGATGGTAAAGCGATTGTAGCTACAGGTAGCCCATTTGAGCCTGTTGTTTATAACGGCGTTACTTACCCAATTCCTCAATGTAATAACAGCTACATTTTCCCAGGTATTGGCTTAGGTGTAATTGCTGCTAAAGCAACGCGTATTACCGATGCGATGCTAATAATGTCGAGTGAAATGTTGGCAGAGTCATCACCATTAGCTAATACGGGCAAAGGTAGCTTATTACCTGCGCTAACAGAAATTGAAACACTAAGTAAACGCATTGCATTTGCAGTCGCTAAAAAAGCAATTGAAGAGGGCGTTGCCCTTGAAATTTCAGATGATGCTCTGTGGGCAGCCATCGACAGAAACTACTGGTTACCGAAGTATCGTAACTACAAGCGTTGCAGCATTTAATGCTTCATTACTAAAAAACAGGCTTTTGCCTGTTTTTTTATGCTTGTTCATCTGCAATTAACCACATAAGGTGTTAACTAAGGCAATCAATTTAAAAGGATAGACCTATGAAAACACTTTCGATTTTAACGGCTGCTTTGCTAAGCACGTCAGCCTATGCAACTAATGCCCCTGAAGAGCCTCATATCTATGTAAAAGGTGAAGCATCGGTAACGACTATGCCAGATCATGTTTTATTAACAGTGGGTATTACGGAAATAGATAAAAACTTAATTGCCGCAAAAAAACAAACTGATACTACGATGGCCAGTGCAATTAGTTTAGTAAAAAAACTAGGCGTAGCTGATACAGATATTAATGCTGGTCAAATCTCAATCTATCGTGATAATCAATATAACCGCGAAACAGGTAAGCAAGAGTTTACCGGGTTTAAAGTATCCAGAACGCTTACAATTAAACTCTCTGCGATTAATAAATACCCTGAGCTTTTACAAAGTTTAGTTAATAACGGTATTAATGAAATTAGACAGACGCAGTTTTTAGCGAGCAACTATGATGAGCTGCACAAAAAAGCACAAAAATTAGCTATTAAACAAGCTAAAGCAGCGGCAAAAGAGTTAACTGATGATTTTGATGTTGAATTGAAAGGCTTATATAGTGCGTCTTTAAGTCCGCTTGATATGCCATCAGTACCTTACATGCGCAGTGAAAAAGTAATGATGGCTGATGGTGCACCGAGTAACTATGTACCCGATGCATATCATGCTGGTGAAATTACAATAAGCGCATCAAGTTACGCAATTTATTATATTGATTAAGCGCTTATAGGTGGGTGGCGCTCAAATCGTGCCACCAACTGCTTTCCTTGTGACTCACTAATACGCACAATGGCATACAGCATATTACTAATCTCTTGACGATCGTATTCGTTAACTATGTGCTGATTAATATCATCAACAATGGCATTTAAATAATTAAACACACTGTTTCGTGCATCCACATTCTCATTAGCAATAAATAAAATATTTTTAAATGCTTCAATAACGTTAGTCATTACATAGGCATCGGCTTTTGCATAATTGCGTAAAGGGGTGAAGTTATCATGAAGTAGTTCATCAAAACTGGTTTCATGAAAGTACAACAATGGTTGCTCATCTTTTTCATAGCATGAATAATTTATTGCATTAATCTTTAGTCGTTCTATTAATAATATACTCAACATATCAATAGATTTAACGGCAGTACCCGGATCGTTTATTCCTGGGCTCATAGCTTTTACCGCAATTTCTGATATTTGTGTTAACCCATAGCGGTAATGGTCGCTAATGTATTCTTCTATATAAAAAATAAAGCAGTCTAAAATTTTCTCAATCAACTCTTCGTTCTCAGATATGTCCTTATTACACTTTAAAAACGGGTAACCTTTAACTGTAAAATAACCTTGCTTAACCGTAATAAACAGCTCAATATTTTCATCTGCTAGTAGGGCACATAATTTATTAGAATGAACCCCTTTGTAGTAACCCTCGGTTGTACTGTTTATTGAATGCCAGCTTGAAAACTCGGGAAAGTTATCAACGGGGTTTTCGTCTTGCATGTTGATAATGTCTTGAATTTCTTTTTTTGTTTGCCTAAACAAGCCATTTAATACGTTATCTACTTGTATTGCTTTTGAAATAGAATGAATAAAAAATACAAATAACCCTAAAGATATTAATCCAAAAACAAGCGCAAACAACACGCCAAGAGCAGGAATAGCGGTATTACCATTATCGAGTTTGTTGATATTTATCAGCATTATTATTGAATAAATAATACTACCCAAATAAAAACCTAAAACCATTTGGTGTGATTTACGGGTAATGAGCCCAGGAACAACTCGAGGTGATAAGCTAGCACTGGCTGAATTTAATACCACCATCACCATAGAAAAGCTAAATACGGTTAACGAAATAATGCTGCCAGCGAGGGTGCTTAAAATGGTACGTGCGTTTTCTGCGCTATCAACTAATATAAATGAAATTAGTGATTTAAGTTTCTCAATAGGGGCTAAGTACTCGACTGACATCGTCAGCACAGCAAAAAATAAAAAAGCAACAGATAATAAAGAGGGATAAAACCCAATACTGTTAATTATTTCGCGGTAGCTATTGGTTATTTTTGTTCTTAAATACATATTATCCTTACTTATTACGATACCAATCTATAAATCACTCTAGCATATTTGATACTAAAGTAAGTGATTTTACAGCTTAAGTTATGTGTTATTATTGCTTAAAAATTTAATGGAAAAATACTGTGATTATATCGAGTTATGCGGCTTTACTGGCACTATATTATATTTACCTGAGTATTAATGTTGTAAAAATACGCAAGGCTGAAGGCATTTCACTTGGTAATGGGAGTCATCCTGAGCTTGAACGTGCAACTCGAGCTCATGGGAATTTTATTGAGTATGTACCAATTAGCCTAATTTTACTGTTCTTATTAGAGTATCAAGGCTTAGCAAGTCATTATATGCATGCACTTGGCGGTTTGCTATTTATAAGCCGTGCACTTCATGGCTCAGCTATTAGAACTAACAATTTGAAAGCACGTGTATTAAGTATGATGATGACATTTGCTATTCTTTTTGTAAGTTCCTTAATTTTATTGTTAAGTCGATAAATAAAGATGCGATTCGCTATTGTTTTTATAAGCTTATGTTTTGCTACTTCGTTGGCGTCATTTGTAGGGGCAATAGAAAATGACAATAGCAATAGCAATAGCAATCAAAGTATTGATGGTTTAAATTATGTTTATCCAAAAACGATGCGAGTTGGTGAAGATGAAATTCTTTATCCGTTAGTTTTATTGAGAACGGCCTTACAATACAGCGGCGCAAAATATACATTAAAAGCATCGAGTATTTCTATGCCTCAAAGCCGCTCATTAAAACAAATTATACATAATGATGAAGTCAACGTTGCATGGACCATGACTTCACAGCAGCGAGAAAAAGAGCTACTGCCCGTAAGAGTGCCTATTTTTAAAGGTTTATACGGGTGGCGTTTACTTGTCACTACACAGAATAAACAAAAAAAATTATCAAGCTTAAAAAAAATTGATGACTTTAAAGGTATCCACTTTATTCAAGGTCACGACTGGCCAGATACTCAAGTTTTATTAGATAGTGGATTAACGGTATCAACATCAATTGAATACAGCTCATTATTTAATATGTTAATAAAAGGCAGAGGAGATGTATTTCCTCGATCGTTGCTTGAGGTTGAAACGGAGCTAAATACCTTTAAAGGTGATGCAAAACTTACAACTCTTCCTCAGTTAATACTGCAATACCCAAGTGCAATTTACTTCTTTTTTAGTAAAGATACGCCCGAGTTGGCCTATGCAGTTGAAAATGGCTTAGCGGTCATGCGTAAAAATGGCGAGTTTGACCGCTTATTTAATGCGTATCATCGCAGTGCCATTGAGCACGCAGATATCAAAAAAAAGATTATTATTAGATTAGAAAACAAAAACTTACCCTTACTAACACCACTTGATAATACTTCACTTTGGTTTTCAGAAAAAGACATGTAAAACCCCATGAAACAAAAAATATTTATTATTGGCTTACCGCGAACCGGTACCACCAGTGTATGCAATGCATTTTTACATTTTGGTATACCAACAGCCCATACTGCATACACTACCGCTTGTTTTGATAATGCGGTTGCAATTGCAGACACTCCCATATTTAACGATTTTCAAGCACTAGATAAATACTATCCTGGCGCAAAGTTTATATATTTAGAGCGAGAGCTTACTGCATGGATACCATCAATAAGACAGCTTTTGCAGCGAATGCATACTAATTTAACTCGCGCAGATGGTGGCTTTAACATTCATTTAAAACGCTGTTATTTAAATACATTTAAATATTTTTCACTAGAGAATATAAATAACGATCAGTATTTAACAGATTGTTATAACGTACACATTAATAATGCTAAGGCTTATTTTAGTAATCGAGAACATGATTTTTTAGCGATAGATATAGCCAACCCTAACAGTTTTAGTAAGCTTTGTGATTTTTTAAGTATTACCTCTGAGTTAAATGGCTTTGAAAAGATGAATATGGGCGGTAAAGTCACCGCGTGGAATGATATAAAACATCCATTAAAAATTGAATCGACAGCGAAAGGGCGGATAGATAAATTTTTACCTTATGAGAGACAAATTTAAACCGCGAGCAAAGATTTTTATTTTTAAATACGCTAAAATCCACGCATTATTTTATAAGTTGTATCCTTATGTTTGAATTAAAATACCACACGCCATTTGAATGGACCGAAGTTGTTTTAGCTGACTTTGAAACTTTTTTACAAGACCACGCTGCTGCTGAAAAAAAAGCATCGGGCATGGCCATGTCTATGCTTTCACATTACCCAGATAAGCGTAAATTAGTTAAAGCCATGACTGACTTAGCCTTAGAAGAGTTAATTCATTTCAAGCAAGTGCTTAAGTTATTGATAGAACGCGATACCAATTTAGGTGATGATAAAAAAGACCCTTACATTAAACAAATTCGCGCACACTTTAGACATGGACGCGATGGATTTTTAATGGATAGGCTACTCGTTGGCGGTGTAATTGAGGCGAGGGGACACGAACGTTTTTCTTTAGTTGCCGAAGCCTTACCAGAAGGCAAAGAAAAAGATTTTTATGTTGCGATAGCCAAGTCTGAAGAAAAACATAAAAACCTATTTGTTGAACTTGCTTACGAATACTTTGATAAACAAGAAGTTGATGATCGTTTAGAAGAGTTATTAATAATAGAAGCAGAAATTTGTAAAAATATACCATTTACTGCTGCTCTACATTAATACCTAACCACGGCATGTTGACATCAAGTTAGCATGCCAATATAAGTACTTCCCTCTATTGTTATGAAAAATATTGTTTAATAACGCATAACTAGATCAACTTAACTGCACTTAGTTAACACTGCCTATCAATAAACAGCTATTATCATTTTAATCTATAAGCTTGCTTTAAGGATGTGAACCAATGCAGCCAATTCAACATATTGCCGTGCTTACCTCTGGAGGTGATGCACCGGGAATGAACACCGCTTTATTTGCCATCGTAAAAACCGCTCAACAACAAGGCATAAAAGTGTCAGGTGTTCGAAAAGGATATGAGGGCTTAATTGATAATGATTTAATGACACTTGATTGCAAAAACCTGCAACAAAGTATGCACTTGGGCGGTACCGTTTTAAAAACCGCTCGAAGTGAAAGATTTAGAACTGAGACAGGCAGACAGCAAGCTTTAGCTACAATTGAACATAATAATATTGATGCCTTAATTGTCATAGGTGGTGATGGTTCTTTTAGAGGCTGTTTATGGTTATCGCACATTACCAACATCCCTTATATTGGCATTCCTGGCACCATAGATAACGATATTGCAGGTACAGACTACACCTTAGGGTTTGATACAGCTGTAAACACATCAATGCAATGCATTGATAATATTAGAGATACAGCAGAATCTCATAATAGGGTGTTTATTATTGAAGTAATGGGGCGTGATTCTGGATATATTGGTACTTATGCCGGTTTAACCTCTGGTGCCGATTCAGTATTGATCCCTGAAAATGACAAAGATATCGATGATTTATTGCTAAAGATTAGCGATTATCTTAGCGAACACGCATTTATCGTGGTGGTGTCTGAGGGCGATGAAATTGGTGTTGAACATGTATGTGAAAAAATAACTGCCATAAATTCAAGTATAGATTTACGTGTAACTAAGCTAGGGCACTTACAGCGCGGTGGTAATCCATCAGCTGCGGATCGTATGTTAGCAATAAGATTAGGCGTACACAGTGTTAAGGCTTTATGTGCTGGAGAAAGCGCTAAAATGGTGGGTATTTTAAATAACAAAGTTTCAAATACTCCTATGCAAGATGTTGTTAAACAACACGTTATTAGTGAGGAGCTGCAAGGGCTGTTATCTGTATTTTGCCGCTAACGACTAATTAAATAGGAATAATGAACAATGCGAGATAATAAAAATTATAAAATGACAATTATTAAAGGTATTTCAATAAGTTTATTATTAGCCGGTTCAACAGTCGTATTGGCCAAAGATGATTGTGCAGATTTAACGGGATGTGCGAAAAAAGCCTGTGAAGTTAACCTCGAGTTATTAGCTTCAAAACGCCAAGGTAATTCACATAAAGTTGCAGGTCTCAATAAAGCACTTAATAACATAAACGCATATTGTACCAATGATGGATTAAAAGAAGAGTTACAACAAAAAATAGATGATACAAATTCAGTAATTGAAGAATATAAAATCGAGCTTAAAAAAGCTAAGCGCCAAGGTAAGCATGACAAAGTTGAAAAGTATCAGCAAAAGCTAAACGACGAAACTAAACAGCTTAAGCAATTAATTGATGAGCTAAATAGTTTGGTTGATTAAAATGTCATTACAGAGTTTTTATATTTATTAAAGTAGAGCATTCTACTGAATATAAATATTATGCGATAAAAGGGCTAAAATACCGTGTTAATAAGTGACCTAATTGCCGATAGTTGGTTTGATTAAGTATATCTCTATCGCATTTAACATAATATAAATTATAGGTAGTAGAATCTAAGTGCATGTACGGCGCTCTATTTTAATAACTTTAAGCTCACTAAGTCCAATACTAGACGGTATCGGACATTAAGTGCATTTAAACGACTATTACGGTAATTCATAGTTATCACCTTGAGGTTCCTTAATGCTTAGCTTAATATTAAATCACAAGCCGTAAAAAATGTTGAAGTATTCATATGGAATTTGTACGCCCACTCGAACCAATTTTAATTATTGATGATGTTAAACAAATCCGTGCTGACTTAAGCCAAGTGCTAGCCGGCTTAGGTTTTGATGACATTATTGAGTGTGATAATTTTGATTGTGCTAAACCCTTACTTAGCGAAAAATCACCCAACGTTATATTTTTAGATGTTGATTTACCTGATTCTGAAAGCATCGAAATTTTAGAGTCGATCAATAACGAGCACCCACATGCTCATGTGGTTATGTGCTCAGGCCATAATAGTTTTGAGACCGTACAAAATACTTGGGAACTTGGCGCAAAAGAATTTATAGCCAAGCCTTTCAACGCGCAAAAAGTTGATGCCGTAATGAAACGTTTAGAACTGATAGATTAAAGGACATTATGCAGCACCTAGTTACCACTATTATTGATGACCTATCTACCGTTATATTTGGCAAGCAACAACAAATAAAATTAGCATTAACCTGTTTGTTTAGTGAAGGCCATTTACTAATTGAAGACTTACCAGGTATGGGTAAAACCACTTTATCGCATGCATTAGCTGCTGTTTTGGGTTTGTCGTATCAGCGTATTCAATTTACTAGCGATTTATTACCCGCTGATATTATTGGTACCAATATTTTTAATAATAAAGAACATAGTTTTTCATTTCATAAAGGCCCAATTTTTAGCCAAGTAGTACTTGCTGATGAAATAAATCGTGCGGGTCCTAAAACCCAAAGTGCGTTATTAGAAGCCATGGAAGAACAACAAGTGACCGTAGATGGAGAAAAGTACCCGCTCCCTACTCCGTTTTTTGTTATTGCTACTCAAAACCCTTTATATCAAGCAGGGACTTATCCGCTGCCAGAATCGCAATTAGATCGTTTTTTAATGCGTATAAGCTTAGGCTTTCCACCTAAAAACGCTGAAAAAAGATTACTATTAAACAATCAAAAGCGCGATTACTCCCAATTACCACAGCGAATTAACCAGCAACAACTTAAACAAATACAAGAATCTATAGCTAATATTACGCTAAGCGCTGCGGTTATTGATTATATAATTGAATTAGTGACTTACACACGTGAGGCTCAATCGTTAGCTGCTTCGCTTTCACCAAGAGCCAGTATGGCGCTGGCAAAATCTGCAAGGGCATGGGCCTATATTGAAGGTCGAGACTTTGTTCTACCTGAAGATGTACAAGCGGTTTTTTCTAGTGTGTGCCAGCATCGATTAGGTTTGCATAGTGAGTCTGGCAACAACCAAATTGCAGACATTTTAAAACATGTTTTAGTGCCCGTTTAGATCAATGGGTATTTTAAAATTAAAACGCCCTACTTTTATTCATGCTATAAAAAGTACAATTTTAACGACTTTATTAAAAAATAAGCACAAAAAAAATAGCATCACTTTAACGCATAATACTATTTATGTTTTGCCTTCCACACTGGGTGTATATTTTAGCATTGTTGCACTATTAAATTTTGTAATGGGAATTAATTATCAAAATAATTTAATACTGTTTATGGCGTATTTAATGTTTGTGATTATTATTTTTGCCTTGTTGTTAGGTTATAGCAACGCAAAAGGCTTAACTGTCAGCTTTAAGAATACTATTGAGAGTTATGCGCCACAGCAACCTCAGTTAGTGTGGCAAATAGAATCAAACGACACATGTCAGTCAATCACCTTAAGTTATCCCAATAATTTAGAACAAGACTGCTATATAGAGAGTGTTAAAGCCGATACCATACAATGCCAGTTACCATTGCCTTATTTAAAGCGCGGACGCTATTTACTAAAGCCAATAAAAATTGCCAGTAATTATCCATTTGGTTTGGTGAGTGTATGGAGCTATATTCAACCAGATCATACCGTTTATGTTTACCCTTCAATTATTAAAACACCAAATCAAAAACAATTAAGCCAAATGACTGCTAATGATGATGAAGGAGCTGAAAAACATCTAGGCGATGACGAATTTGAAAGTTTAATTACCCATTTGCCAGAAATGGGGTTGCAGCGAGTTTCGTGGAAACACTACGCAAAAACTCAGCAATTATTAGTAAAACAATTTAGTGATTTTAAATCTGCCGATACACAATTTGACTTTAATTTAATGACAGGCGATACCGAGCAACGCTTAGGGCAATTGTGTTACCTAGTATGCCAAGCGTTTGAAAGCGACATTAATTACTCGATGAAATTGCCCAATAAATCCATAGAAAATGGATCAGGTAAGCTTCATCTGCAACGCTGCTTACAAGCCTTAAGTAATGTAGGCGCTGATTATGAATGAGATAAAAAATCAACGCGTTATAAATTTTTCTCTGTCATTTATTTACTTAGGTTTAGTGAGCTTTTTTATAGAACACTTGCCCCTACCCTTTATTATTATGCTCAGCACGTTATGTGGCTGGAATATTTATTTAACTCTTAAACACAAACAAAAACCCAATGCGTGGTTAGCAAACGGACTCGCTGTAGTAGCATTAATTATTATGCTAAGCAGTATTGGCTTTAAAGATACTGTGGTGCTGTTTGTTGCAATGCTTTTATTGTCGTGTGTTTTTAAATTGCTGCAAGCAAAAACAAAGCAGCATTATCAATTGATCATCACTCTCACTTTCTTTTCACTCTCAGCAGTGTATTTGTTTAGCCAAACTATTTTTACCACTTTAATTATTAGTACGCTGTATATTTTAAATTTTGCTGTACTTGGGTTGCTTGAATCTAGTCATAGTTTAAAACTGTCATCAAAAAAAAGTGCTAAAATAATGTTTCTGGCTTTTCCTTTGGCAGTTGTACTCTTAATATTTTTACCTAAACTTCCTGCATTTTGGCAATTACCTGGTCCTAAAATGGCACAAACAGGCCTATCGGAACAAGTAGACCCATTTGATATTGCAAAGTTATCAAACTCCGATGAGTTGGTTTTTAGAGCGAAGTTTGATGATAACTCAGTCTCTACCCCTTACTACTGGCGCGCTATTGTACATGATGAATTTGACGGTAAAGCTTGGAAAACATCTTCGTTTTTAAAACAAGCAATGATGTTACCAAGCCAAAATAGCAGCAATGGAAACACCACTCAATACTCAATAATTGCTGAGCCAGCAATGGCTGATTGGTTATATGGGCTTGGCTATGCCAGTAGTAACAATGAAAATGTAGTTTCCAACTCAGTCGGCTTGCTGCGTAAAAAACAATATAAATCCAAAGTGTTACAATATTCTGTTAGTACTAAACCATTATCGACTAAGAAGCTTAATAGCGTAGAGCAGCGTTTTTATAAAACGCTTACTGTGAGTAATAACCAAAAAAGTTATCAACTGGCGCAACAGTTAAAAAACAGTAGTGCTAACGCTGATGAGCTTTTTAATAAACTGCTAGATTATTTTTCGCAAAATAGTTTCAGTTACACTCTTACGCCAACACCTATGCGCGGTGATGATACGATTGATCAATTTATGTTTAATAATAAACGTGGCTTTTGTGGTCATTATGCCAGTGCAGCTGCCTTTATTTTTAGAAGTGCTGGCGTTCCAGCGCGGTTAGTAAGCGGATATTTAGGCGGCGAGTACAATCAAAACAATGACTATATTACCGTTCGTCAATACGATGCGCATGCTTGGGTTGAGGTATATACTAATGCAGGCTGGAGAATATTTGATGCAACAGCGGTTGTTGCGCCCGAACGATTAAATGGTTCTTTATCACAGAGTGCTGCATTAAATGATGAATTTAAAAATAATATTAATTTTGGTTTAGTTAGCTTAAGTAATTATGCTGCCATAAACTGGCTTCGCCTTGAGTTAGAAAACCTCGATTATCAATGGTCTAGTTGGGTGCTGGGATTTGATAAAAATAAACAACAAGATTTATTAGCGTCCCTATTTGGTAACACTTATGTTTGGTTAGTACCTCTTGGAGTTATTATTGTTTTAATTTTAAGTTTTAGTGCTTATTTTATTTATATAAACCGCCCCAAGGCAACAACCAAACAACCTCCGCTGGTAAAAGAGTATTATCAAATACTCAGTTGGGCTAATAAGCACACTATAAACTACCCTGTAAATGCTACGCCTATTCAAACATTACAACACATTAGTCAACAAGCCCCCTATGCAGAGCAACAAATAACCGCCTTTTGTCACTTATTTGAGCAAGTGCGCTATGCAAGGCAACCATTTACCAAAGAACGTAAAAATCAGGCTAAAGATCTGATAAAATTAATTAAATCTATAAAACAGAGAAATCTATGAACGCAGTTATTATAGGCGTTATTTTAATGCTTGGACTCACTTTGGTCCGCGTAAATGTGATTGTTGCAATGACAATAAGTGCGCTTGTTGCCGGATTAACCGCAGGCATGGGCTTAAAAGAAAGTATTGATGCTTTTAATTCTGGCTTATCATCAGGCGCCGAAATTGCTTTAAGCTATGCGATGCTAGGTGCATTTGCCGTCGCTATCTCTAAGTCAGGCTTAACGCGTATTTTGGCCGCTAAGTTACTCGCTAAAGTAAATGCTCAAACAGGCTCTAGTGAAACCATATTAAGCTACTTTATTCTGTTTATTATTTTGATTTGTGCTATATCTTCTCAAAACTTGGTGCCGGTGCATATCGCTTTTATTCCCATTTTGATCCCGCCGCTGCTTGTTGTGTTTAATAAACTGCGATTAGATAGACGTGCCATTGCTTGTATTTTAACCTTTGGTTTAGCCACCTCGTATATGGTGCTGCCGTATGGTTTTGGGGGTATTTATTTATACTCAATATTACATAAAAATCTAGTTGATAATGGCCTTGAGATTGTTAATACCAGTGTCCCTTTAGCAATGATAATTCCAGCTATTGGTATGTTTGTCGGCTTGTTGATTGCCCTATTTATTAGTTATCGAAAACGCCGCGAATACACAAGCACAGCATTAACAGTTCAAAGCCAACAAGCTGATGTTGAAAACCCCAAAAAGGTAATGCTGGTTGGTTTATTTGCCGTGCTTGCTTCTCTGATCGCTCAAAATGCCAGTGGCTCAATGATATTAGGTGGCCTAGTCGGGGTGGTTATATTTAGTGTATTTGGTGTGGTTAAGTGGGAAGAAAACGGCGACGTATTTAGTAAGGGTGTTGCCATGATGGCAATGATTGGTTTTATTATGATTTCAGCGCAAGGTTTTGCTGCGGTAATGAAAGAAACCGGACACGTTGCTAGCCTAGTCCATAGCAGCGCCGCCATTTTTGACGGTAATAAACCCATAGCTGCCGCAGTAATTTTATTGGTCGGCTTATTTATAACTATGGGCATTGGTAGTTCATTTTCGACTGTGCCTATAATTGCCACCTTATTTGTGCCTTTATGTTTAGAGCTAAACTTTTCTGTAATGGCAACCGCTGCGCTTGTTGGTACGGCAGGCGCATTAGGTGATGCAGGCTCCCCTGCCTCTGACTCTACGCTAGGGCCAACATCAGGACTTAATGCTGACGGACAACACGACCACATTTGGGATTCGGTTGTGCCAACCTTTATTCACTTTAATATTCCGTTATTGGTGTTTGGCTGGATAGCCGCTATGGTTTTATAGTTATTTAAAGGCGTGCATTGCACGCCTTTTTATTAGTCTCATTTATTACTTTAATACGCCCTCCTTATTGAAAAACTAATACCTTTTATTTTATTCAATTGCTAAGTTGGCCATTAGATGAATATAGTATGATGTGTTCTTTATGGTTAATAATATAAGCACCAATCATGGTGCTTATATTATTTTTATTGTTAGGTGTTATAACTCAAAACCATGCAGCATTTTGTCACACACGACAGGTGTTGGCCTGTGGTTATCATCAACAGCAACAAAGGTAAAGCTGCCTGTAATAGCAGAGTGCTTGTTATCTTTGTGCATAGTTTCTAGGAATATTTCAACATCCACTTTCAAACTGGTATTCCCCACATGCGATACCTTTGATATCAACTCAGCAAATGAACCAGCAGGAATAGCTTCTTTAAAGTCGACTCTATCTGATGAAATAGTTACTAATGGTTTACGGCAAAAACGGGTGGCAGCTATAAAAGCAACTTCATCCATCCATGCTAATGCGTCACCACCAAATAGCGTATTATGATGGTTAGTACGCCCAGGAAATACAGCTTTAGTTACCGAAGTGGTCGAATCTTTTATACGTTGCGCAATAATGGCTTCGCGCTCTACTTGAGTCATAATCTCTACTTTTTGTTAGCTAATGTGTCTTGCATTAATAATGCAGGGTCAAGGCGTTCACCTTGCCAATTAAATCGCCAATCTAAATGCGGCCCAGTTACACGGCCCGTAGCACCTATTTCAGCTACCTTTGTACCTTGTTCAATCTTCTGCCCTACTTTTACATCAAGCTTACTTAAATGAATATAAGTAGAGGTAACCCCATGACCATGATCTAAAATCAAAGTACCACCAGAGTAATATAAATCTGGTTCAGCAAATACCACGGTTCCGCTTATCGGCGCATACACAGGTGAACCTGTTTTGTTTGCTATATCTAAACCAAAGTGTGGCCTGCGAGGTTCGCCATTAAAGTAACGTTGGCTACCATAAACACCTGAAATGCGTCCTTTTGCAGGCCTAAGTACTGGCTGTAAAAAGTATTCTAAATCAGAGTTAACAGCCCGTGCTTTTCGTACTGCGATCGCTTCACGGCTAATACGTTCACTTACCGCTTTTGGCGGCGATACGTATTTTTTAGCAACACCGGTAATTTTATCTATATCGTAATCGCGAAGAGTAATAACTAAATCTTGGCTGTGGTTTTTACCGGTTTTATCTACCCAGCTTAATGTATGTACAGGTTTTGCATCACGGCCAAAACCAAATACAAATAACCCATTATCAGCAAGTTTTAACGACTTACCATTGAGGCTTACCGACTTAGCGTTATCTAATTGCCCTGTTACTAGGCCGCCTTGAGTTAAATGCCCTTTTAGCTCAAGCGCTATAGCACTAAAGCTAGTTGATACAATTAACGCCGAAACTAATAAGGATTTAAGCATAACTAATCGACCCCTTTCCAACACCTTCATAGGCGGTAATTTTAACGTCTTTTTCTGGGTGCTCTAATTTCACTTGGCTGGCAATGTAGTCAGCAATACATTCTACCGTGGTATCAATTGGTAAAATATCGCAACGTGATTCACTAATAGACATTTCAAAGTAACCTTGCGCCGCAGTATACGCAAAACAAACATCATCACTTTTAGCTGAGATATGTTTTAATTCAGAGGCGTTTATTTGATCTTCACTAGTTGCTAAGTAAATATCACGCCATTTATCAGCCCACTGTTTTTGCAAACGAGGCATAGAAATACCGCCAAGGCTTATACCAATTTGTGAGCGATGACCATGAATAATACGCTGGCAATTACCATCATGCTTTTTAAGGCCATGGCTATAGTGGTAATAAAAGCTCTGATTGTGCTCAGGCTTTAACACCAACTCAATCTTTTCAATATTATCAGGAAGCTGTGGCAGTATTGTGGCAACTAAGTACTCTGTTACTGATTCAACGTTAATCTCATCAGTATCAATTAAGCAATATGCTTGATGAGGTGCACTCATTGCAAGGTGCTTGTTATCAGCAAATGTACAATCTAATGTTTTGTGATCAGCAAACTCGTTGATGCTGCCGTTTATGTTGTTAGGGACAGCTAAACGGTGATCTATACACTCATCAATAATGCCTTTAATTTGCTTTTTAACTAAGCCAAAGTCTAAAACCATAGACTCTTCGTTTAGTTTGCCATGTAAAGTCAAATCAACAATCCAACTTTCGCCAACTGCACCGCGTTTATTGCATAAGTAAGAAAAATCAATCACAGTGAGTGAGTTAACAAAAAGGGTCATAAATTTCCTTTAAACTGATTAAAAGTCAGCCCCAATTATAATGATTTCTGTTAGTAATTGCGCGGTTTAATCATACTAAAATCAGTTGCATTTACTGATTGCTTATAATTAAACCATTTTTTAACTGCTCCGAGTTGTTTAGCTTACAAGTGTACGCTAAAGTACGAGGCAATTTCTAAGCAAAGATAAAGTGTTATGGAACCTAAAAATAGCTATACAAAAGAAGATTTGATCCTTTGTGGTCAAGGTGAAATGTTTGGTGAAGGAAATTGTCGTTTGCCAAGTGACAACATGTTAATGATGGATCGTATCATTTCAATTACCGATGACGGTGGTGAGCATGGTAAAGGTCAAATAGTTGCAGAGCTAGATATCGACCCTAGCCTTTGGTTTTTCGACTGTCATTTTAAAGGCGACCCAGTAATGCCTGGTTGTTTAGGCTTAGATGCTATGTGGCAACTTGTGGGCTTTTTCTTAGGTTGGTCTGGTGGTCCTGGTCTTGGTCGTGCACTCGGTGTAGGTGAAGTTAAATTTACCGGTCAAATATTGCCAACAGCTAAAAAAGTAACCTACCGCCTAGACATGAAACGCGTTATTAAGCGTAAATTGTTTATGGGTATGGCTGATGGAACCGTAGAAGTAGATGGCCGCGTGATCTACGAAGCAAAAGATTTAAAGGTAGGCTTGTTCCAAGATACCAGCGCGTTTTAAGTTTAAAACACGCAACAAAAAGGCCTCCATTTGGAGGCCTTTTTGCTTTAATTCGTTATGAGTTTATGTTTTATACATATTGCGATTTTCTATTGCCTCGCGCCAACCACCAAGCCACTCAGACTTAGGATCAACTTGTTGATAAGGGCAGTGCTCTTTTGAGCGACCAGCTAAACCTGCTTTAAAACCTTGAGAATGAGCTCTTTCTAAACGATCTCTTTTCTGTCTCTTCATCGGTAAAATCCTCACCTTTATATTTATATTTTTGTAGCATAAAGTTCATCTACATTTAATAAATAGCCAACAAAAATGTTTAATTCAAACACAAAATACAATTAATTTGTTTGACTTTAACTAAGCTGCTGATGCAATGATAAATTAATTAAAAAATAAATTTACTGCTCAAACTTAATCAACTTTAACCTATATAACTTTATTTAAATGTTCCGACATATCGGCTCAAAAACACATAAGTGTCATATTTGTGACTGGCAACATAAGCTAAAGTTCCTCATTAATTTGTAATCGAAAAATGAACAGATTTCGTTGTTTTAAAAAGATTGCAAATAAACACTTGATTATTTAAAACCGATCGGTCTAATATAAGTTATGAATAAAATATCAGCAGTTACAAATAGGCGTGGCCGCCCACCCAAAATAGCCAGAGACAACGCAGACACTAAAGCGTTGCTCCTTCGTGTGGGATTAGAAACCCTCACTGAGTTTGGTTTTAGTGCCACAGGGCTCGACACCATATTAAAAAAAGCCAAAGTCCCTAAGGGCTCGTTTTATCATTACTTTAAAAATAAAGAAGCATTTGGCTTAGCTTTGGTTGATGCGTACGACACGTTTTTTATAGCTAAACTTAAGTTTTATTTAGAGCAACCTGAAATACCGCCCCTAGAACGCATTGTTAACTTTACCCAAAGTGCTATAGCTGGGATGCAAAAATATGATTACAAACGCGGTTGTTTAGTAGGCAATTTAAACCAAGAACTCAATCATTTAAGTGACGAGTTTAAAATACGCCTAATGCAGAGTTACCATGCTTGGCAAGCACAGTTAACACAGTGCTTAGACTTGGCTCAACAGCAACACACTATTAAAGCTGATATTGATACCACACAAATGAGTGAATTTTTTTGGATTGGTTGGGAAGGCGCAGTAATGCGAGCTAAACTAACACAATCAAGCAAGCCACTGACTTTATACACAGAAATGTTTTTACGCACATTACTCAAATGATGCATTTTTTATTATCAATTTAAAGACGATCGGTCTAAAAGGAAATCTAATGAGCAATCCTATTAAAGCTATTGTTATAGACAAGCAAGACGACGACTACAGTGCCAATTTAAGCAGCATAAACAGTGACGATCTACCAAACGAAAATGTATTAATTGACGTACTGTACAGTACCCTAAATTACAAAGATGGCTTAGCCATTACTGGCAAAGGTCCTGTAGTTCGCAGCTTTCCTATGGTACCTGGCATCGATTTAGTGGGTACAGTGACTAGCAGCGACAGTGCTGAATTTAAAAGTGGCGACCACGTTATTTTAAATGGCTTTGGTGTTGGCGAAAAACACTGGGGTGGCCTAGCCCAAAAAGCGGCTCTTAGCAGCGATTGGTTAATTCCCTTACCCGCCAACTTATCAGCTAAGCAAGCTATGCAAATTGGCACCGCGGGTTACACAGCAATGTTGAGCGTGATTGCCCTTGAAAAACAAGGGATCACCCCTGATTCAGGTGAAGTGTTAGTCACCGGTGCCAATGGTGGCGTAGGCAGTTTTGCTATTTATTTACTAAGCCAGCTAGGTTATCAAGTAACCGCAGCAACAGGTCGCATGGAACAGGCTGACTATTTAAAATCATTAGGTGCAACTAAAGTAATTGATAGGAACGAGTTTTCAAACCCAGGTAAACCACTGCAAAAAGAACGCTTTGCTGCTGCCATTGATTCTGTAGGTAGTCACACACTTGCTAATATTTGTGCCTCACTTAAATACGGTGGCGTAGTAACAGCTTGTGGGCTTGCACAAGGTATGGATTTGCCAGCGTCTGTTGCGCCATTTATTTTACGTGGTATTTCTTTAATGGGTATTGATAGCGTAATGCGCCCTAAAGCGGACCGTGTTGAAGCATGGGATCGTTTAGCATCCCTAGTTAGTAGCGATTACTTAGATAAAATTTCGACCGAAATCACACTTGATCAGGTTATTGAAAATGCCGAACAGCTCATGCAGGGCCAAATTCGTGGTCGTGTTGTGGTTAATTGTCAAAGTTAAGCATTTTTGCTATTAAACTCTCGTTATTAAATTTATAATGCTGTCCGTATTTTTAATAACGAGAGAGCACCTATGAGCAACCAAGAACTTTTCAGTAATAACCCACTGCAAGGCGTTAAATTAGAGCAAGTGGTTGAAGAACTGGTTGAGCAATATGGGTGGGAACTCCTGCATGCCTACTTACAACTCAACTGCTTTAAAAATAATCCTGATATTAAGTCTGCGGTTAAGTTTTTACGTAAAACCGAGTGGGCACAGCAAAAAGTAGATAATTTTTATTTGTACCGCCTTAAAAACTTACCACGCCCAGATGACGTACAATACGAATTGCCACCCCGCGACCGTATTATCCCTGAAGGTGATAAGCCAGGTGAACCATGCGAGTTAAGCTTCTCTGATGCAAAACGTATTCAAGAGAAAAAAGCAGCCAAGCAACGTGCCCGTACTCGTAAACAACGTTCAAACTCAAGTAACCCTTGGGGTAACTAAGCTAATTTCATAAAAGAGCTAACTTTATTGTTAGCTTTTTTTGTTTATTGAGGAAATTAATAGCCTCGGTGTTTCCAAAAATCATCTTCTGTTTTGGTCTGTTCATTAGTTAGATTAAATGTTTTATCCGCAATGACTTTTCCTGCTAATGATAAGGTCATACGCCAGTTACCTATTTTATCTTCTATAGGCTCCCATACTGTATCTCCTAAATAAAACGACCAATCGTTATCTTTAACATGCACTGTTCCCTCAAAAGGCTGCATCACTTCGCCATCGGCATCTATAATACCGGGGTGATAAATACAATAATGTAGCTTTTCGCCTTTGGCTTTTTTGATATTTACTATTAGGCCAAATTCCACATCAATACACGCGGTTACCTTTGTGGTGAATTGCGTGATTTGTGGTAACGATTTACTGGCTTTGTCCCAGTTGGAATATATACCGTAACTTTCTAATGTAATTTGTGGTTTAGATTTTGCCATTTAACTTTCTATTTTTTCTTTCTATTGTTAAGCCACCAGCCTCAGCGAGTGACTTATTAATTAAGTAGTTGTTTTGGATTTTTAGGATAATAATTGCTGGGTTGCTGCTCGCATAAACTAAACTCGCGAGTATTTTTATACGGCAACTTCATAAAACCAGCGACCCCAACATCAGTTATATTAACCGCGTACTGCATGAGTTTATTTAGCAAACGTTTAAATTGAACTTCTTTACTAGCATCGAGTAATCGATAGTAATGGTGAATCTTCATCCTATCTGGTAGTGCTTCAAAAATAATACAACCCGTATGATGTATCTGGTTTAGCTCAAATACACATTTAATCACCTTTTTAGGCAGTTGCAGTTGTTCATCGGGATCTTTACCATCTTCAAAATATGAGTGCGGACGGGTTACCTCGCTGGCTTTTACATTAACCACTTCATAGTCAAGCTCAGGTAACTGGTTAAATTTGAACGCACCGGTACCATCGCGCTCTAGCTGAATCGTTTTACGGGCATCAAATAGACAACACTTAAATAAGCCTTTTTGACTAATCGCTTGTGCCAGCATTACAGTATTATTTACCGCATCAGTAAACGCGGTGGCTAAAGCTTCATCGTGCATAATAAGTGATGACTCAACATACAAAGAATCATCTTTCCAATGAAAACTCAGCCCCCCTACTACTGGGTATTTCGCTAAGCGACTAATTGACGCTAAAAACGCTTTTTCGGTATCCCCAGTATCAAACAAAAATTCTTTGTAATACCTATCTAACTGAGCATCATTTACATCGAGTAATTGCTGTTTATGGTCGGCTTGGCGTAAAAACTGTTTTCGGGAACTATATACAACGGTTTCGGGCTCAGGATCTTGGCTAAACCAAAAAGGAATGCGTGCTTTAGTGTCTTGCTTTGGCAGCTCTGGTAAAAATGCTTTTGCCATAGTTTCTATGTTACGCATAAAATAGTCGCCGGCTTTATCTCTTACACTACGCTCTTTTGAGAGCATGCCGTCAATTACATTCGCAAGCTCTTTTGGTAGCATTAAACTACTGGCCGGAATAGCCTGAGCGCCAAATCGACAAGACTGCGCCGATGCTAGAGCATACAACGTTGATGCAACCCCCTGCTCATCAAAACGAGGGGATGACTTTTCGCCAGACATTTGCGCATCACCAATAAAATACACATCACCCATTCGCGCGTTAGTGGTGCTTAAATCACCCGACATTAAATCCATAAAATTACTGGCAATAGGGTTGCCTTGTTCATCTACTTGGGCATATACCGAACTTCCCCAATCAACCAATGAAAGCTGCTTGGCTTTTTCATCCCACACCAAGTTAGAGGGTTTAATATCGCCATGCACAATAGGTTGTGGGCTTAATCCATTTTTATGATGGCGTAAATCAAGCAACACATTTCTCAATTTTACCGCTAAGTTCATTATTTTTGCAGCAGATAGTCGCCCTTGCTTAAGTGATACTTTTTCAAGGTCTTCACCTACTGCACGGGCCATCATTAAAATGCCCTGTTTTTTAATCCGCTCAAAACCATAAAATTTTGGTATTAGCGGATTATCAATTTGAGACAGCATATACGCTTCGTCTTCAAGGCGATCTCGTACACTTTGTGCCAGCGTTATTCTTGAAAATTTAAACACCCACGGCAGGCCATGTTCATCATCACCCGCAAAAACAAAGCCAAACGCACCAGAGCCAATCATTTCAACATTTTTATAACCAAGTAGTGTTAGCTGTTTAATACAAATGTTAAGCCATTGGCGATGCTTTTTGGCATCACGGTGCGATAACAAATAAACAGACTGTTCTTCGTTAATATAAAAGTTGCGAATTTCTTTTGCTTTCAATGCATGTACTCAAAATAATAAGGTGTAAAAACGCCCTTCGATTATTAGTTTTATATAAAGAGATTACAATAGCTTATAGCTTTGTTTTTATCTGCAGTTATAAATATGATTGATAAAAACATAAATAATAAAAAATATTGCATCCAATATCCTGTTCTGGCCGTTGCTTAATGACATCTAATTAAAGAATAATGATTTAAAGGACTTTAAGCGTGAAGAAACTAGCATTTATAACATTAGGAATTTTACCGTTTAGTTATGCACAAGCAAGCATAGAGAAATTAACCGTTTACGGACACAGAGATAGCCTAATTGGCGAGTCTATTAGTGCCTCAAGCGGTATTATTGGGCAAGGCGAGATTCAACAACGTCCTATGTTAAGAAGTGCAGAATTGTTGGAACTGATCCCAGGTATGGCAGTAACTCAACATAGTGGCTCAGGAAAAGCGAATCAATACTTTATAAGGGGCTTTAATTTAGATCACGGAACAGATTTCGCCACTAATATTGATGGTATGCCAATAAATTTACCTAGCCATGGGCACGGTCAAGGCTATACCGATTTAAATTTTATTATTCCAGAATCTATATCAAGCATTAATTATCAGAAAGGATCTTATAGCGCTACCCAAGGAGACTTTTCATCAGCTGGGAGCGCAAATTTTAATCTTATAGATACACTAACTCATCAACAAGTAAGTCTTAGTATTGGAGAAGATAACTACAAGCGAGCCACAGTACTCGCTTCAACTGATGTTACAAAAGGTAAACTAATGGCCGCAGCTGAGTGGCAAGGATACTCCGGTCCATGGGATGATATTAATGAAGCTGTTAATAAAAAAAACGCACTCCTTCGATATGTTGGCAAAGCATTTAATGGCGATTTTACCCTCAGTGCTATGGCCTATGACAACAGCTGGAATTCAGCTGACCAAATCCCTAAGCGCGCAGTTTCTCAAGGGTTAATTTCTCAGCTTGGCTCTTTAGATACGTCATTAGGTGGTAATTCTAGCCGCTATAGTTTATCGACCGTTTGGCAAGGTGAAAACCTAAAGGTAAATGCATACGCAATAAGTTATGACTTAGATTTATACTCAAATTTTAGCTATTTTTTAAATGATCCTGTTAATGGCGATCAATTTAACCAAAAAGACAGTCGTAAAGTATATGGTGGCGAATTTAATTATCAGTTTGATGCCAAAATGCTAGCTATTAACATGCAACATACGGCAGGGTTAGCACTTCATCATACCAACATTGATAACGTTGGCTTATATAACACAAAAAAAAGAAAGCGATTATCTACAGTAAGACAAGACGATTTAAATCAAACTAGTTACTCAGCCCATTGGGGATCAAAGCTTTTTTTAAGTACCAATCTAGAAGCAAGCTTAGGTATTCGATACGACTACTACAACGTTGATGTTAATAGCAATATTTCAGCTAATTCGGGTAGTCAAAACGATGATTTAGTGAGTTTAAAAGCTAGTTTAAACTACCAATTTACCGATTTAGTAGCCGCCTATGCTAATTGGGGTCAGTCATTTCATTCAAATGATGCTCGTGGAGCAACAATTAATGTAGACCCTGTTACATTAGATAAATCAGAGCAAGTAGATTTACTGGTAAAAAGTGAAGGCGCTGAAATTGGTTTAAGGTTTGCTGAACCAAAAACATTTAACTTATCGGCTGCATTATGGTGGTTAAACCTCGACTCAGAACTTCTATTTGTTGGCGATGCAGGTAATACAGAGCCTAGTGATGCCTCTGAGCGCTATGGTATAGAAATGAGCGCCTATTATTGGGTTAATAATAGTTTTAGTCTTGATGCTGAAGCATCATTTACCCACTCTCGTTTAAGCATAAATAATGTCAAAAACTATATAGAAGGTGCAGTACCCGTTGTCGCAAGCGCTGGCTTAAATTGGCATTTAACAGAACAATGGCAGTCATCGTTACGTATTCGCCATATAGGTAAACGCACATTAACAAGCGACGGAGAAAAACGCTCGGAGCCATTAACCGTAGTTAATAGCTCTATAAGTTATCAGCAAACTCATTGGCAAGTAGAGTTTAAGTTACTGAATTTATTTAACAGCAGAGACCATGATATTGATTATTATTATTCATCGCGCTTACCTAATGAGCCCATTGATGGCGTTGAAGATAATCACTTTCACCCTATAGAGCCAAGAACTGCCCGATTAAGTTTTAGCTTATTATTTTAAATTCCGCCTCTGACAATAAAAACGAATGAAAATGATTTATAGAGCGAAAATAACAGAAAAAAGTAACTATATCGTTGTTATTTGCTGTTTCACCGTATCCTACTTAACTACAGTAGGCTAAATAAGGTAAAACACCCCTTTAAATTATTCTTGGGTTAAAAAATGAAACGTATTATAAAAGCCTCTTCAATCGCGCTTGCACTGGGTATGTGTATTAATGCACAAGCAGCAGACTTTAACTTTTCTACAAAAGTAGACAGCGACGCAAACACGCTGGTTGTATTTTATAGCCAAGATGGCAGCAACAGCCAATTTAAAACACTTGATAAACAATTCGATGGCCAATTACAACGTGTTATCGATATAGAAAACTTTACTGGCGATTACGCAAAAGTCGCGCAACTTGTCGCGCCAAGTAAAAGTAACTACAGCCGTATTTTAGTTGTAGGTACAGGTAAAGCTGACGAATTAAATAAAGCAAAAGCGGCTAAGTTAGGTGGCAATATTCATGCTCGCCTAGTTAAAGCTAAAGCAGGCACAGCCAGCGTTATTTTTGATGATGTAACGGGTGCAAACGATAACGCTGCACTTGCTGCTAATTTTGCCCATGGTGCAAACCTACGCGATCACCGTTTTGAAAACTACAAAAAAGAACCAAGCACTGAAACAGTTAGCTATACGTTTGATGTTGATAACACCAAGCAAACTCGCAAGCTTTACAGCCAATTAGAGAGTATTCAAGCAGGTGTATTTTTAGCACGCGATTTAACCTCAGAAGTGGCTACAGAAATGACACCGGTTGATTTTGCCAATGCAGCAAAAGAATTAGCGTCGTTAGGGGTTACTATCAAAGTGTTAGAGCCTAAAGAACTAAAAGAGCTAGGCATGGGCGCATTAGAAGCTGTAGGTAGAGGTAGCCAGCAAGGTGCACGTTTAGTAGTTGCTCATTATAAAGGTTCTGACGCTGCCCCTATTGCCCTTGTTGGTAAAGGTATTACGTTCGACTCAGGTGGTTATAGCATTAAAACCGGTGCGTCTATTGCACGTATGAAATCAGACATGGCCGGTGCTGCTGCAGTGCTTGGTACTGTAAAAGCAATGGCGTTAGCAAAAGCCGATAAAAACGTGGTAGCCGTTATGGGCATGGCAGCTAATATGGTATCGCAATTTGCTGTAGCTCCTGGCGATGTTGTTCGCACTGCTGAAGGCTTAAGTGTAGAAATTTTAAATACCGATGCTGAAGGTCGTTTAGTACTAAGTGATGCAATGTGGTATGCACGTGAGCACTACAAACCAGAGATCATGATTGATGTTGCAACCTTAACGGGTTCTAAAATTCGTGCTGTTGGTAATGAATACGCAGCGGTATTCTCTGATGATGACACGCTAGTATCGCAACTTACCCTTGCAGGTAAACAAGTAAACGAAAACCTATGGCGCTTACCATTAGGTTATAAAGATATGTTGAAGTCTGACATTGCTGATATAACAAATGTAGGTTCAGGTGGCCCTGGTGCAACCACAGCCGCTACTTTCTTAGAGCATTTTGCTGGCGATACCCGTTGGGTGCATATCGATATTGCAGGTAATGCCTTAGTGAAAAAAGGTAAAGATGAGCTTTCACCAGGGGGAACGGGGTTTGGTGTTCGCTTATTAAGCGAATGGTTATTAGCTAACTAATTGTTTATTAATACTAATAAAAGCGCCAAAGTAGGTTTACTACTTTGGCGCTTTTTGTACGAAAACAGTTTTATAGAGCTCAATACATCACTATTAATAAATCCTTAAAAGTGTGTTTATTATTTGATTTTGTTTGATTTATAATCAAAGATAGAAGGAACAATTAGTAACGAGGTCAAAGGAATGAAAATAACCTACCTGCTCTACAGCATTTTTTATTTAAGCATTTGTTTTCTTTTCTATTTTGAACAGCTCTCCACCATTGCTGCAGCAATTATAGTGCTGTTATCTGCAATTTTTTATATAAAACCAGCAAAATCTGAATCAGCAAATAACAATTCGTCACTAGGTGCCGTGCAGTCGTTCAATAACAAAATTGCACAAAACATTACCAAAGCCACCTCAAAAAATGCCATAGGCGCAGCTGAAGTGTCATTTTATGTTGATAGCTTATCTAAAGAAATAGACGCTTGTTATAACGAGAGTGAAACTGTCGGGCGTGCCACACACGAGCTTTCACAAAATAGTACTGAACTCAGTGACAGCATGACCACTATTAATCAAGCAATGGTACAAACAGCGCAAGCCTCAAGCTCTGCCGATAGCCGCTTACAAACGGCCACCAGCCAAATTGATTCGTTATCAGGCTCTATAGATAAAGTCGCCCAGCAATTAGATTTATTATTAAAAAGTGCCAGTGATATACAAAGCATTACCCAAGTTATTCAAAACATTGCAGAGCAAACCAATCTACTTGCTTTAAATGCAGCCATAGAGGCCGCTCGTGCAGGTGAGCAAGGTCGTGGTTTTGCGGTTGTTGCCGACGAAGTGCGTAACCTTGCAAATAAAACCAATGAAGCAACCAAACAAATTGCTGACATGCTCACAGACATTAACGCCAACAGTATAAAAACCAATGAAGATATGAAGCAGGTTTCACTGCAAAGTATTTCTGTAAAATCAGAGCTTGAAAACGTGACTCAATCCTTTTTAACAATTAACCAAGATATTGGTGCCTCATCTACCGCGCTTGATAGTATGCATCAGCCTGTTTCTGCATTTCAGCATGCAACCACACAAATAAATAGCTCAGTCACTAGCATCAGTAGTTTATTGGGCGAAGTTACTAAAAAAGGCAGTACAATTTCTCAGCAAGCGTCTTCTTTATCGTTGGGATCAGAATCAATATTTAGAGAGCTTGAAAACATAGAGTATGACGCATTCTTTAAACCAATGCTGATATCGGCTAAACACGCCAGTAAAGCAATTGGCGAATGTTTTGAGGGTTGGATCCAAAGCGGAAAAATAACCCAGCAACAACTTTTTTCGCAAAACTATAAACCCATCGAGAATACTAATCCAACCAAGTACACAACCGATTACGATAAACTTACAGATCAATCACTGCCGGCTATTCAAGAACCAATTCTGGAAAATAAAGACATAATTTTTGCAGGAGCCGTTGATACTAAGGGCTACTTTCCTACTCATAACAAACGCTATAGCCAAGCCCTAACCGGTAACTTTGAAAAAGATTTAGTAAACAACCGTACTAAACGTATTTTTAATGACCCGACAGGAATTCGCTGTGGTAGCCACACCGAAAGCTTTTTATTACAAACCTATAAACGTGATACCGGTGAAATACTGCATGACCTCTCGGTGCCAATTTATGTAAACGGTAAACATTGGGGCGGGTTTAGAATTGGGTTTAAAAGTACAAATCATTAATTAATATAAAAAGGGAGACACATGGTCTCCCTTTTTATAGATGATGTGTTTATTTTTTAGAAAACAGCATACGTTTAAAGGTGTTATCAGCCAAAATGTAATGATGAAATAATGCAGCCGCCGCATGTAAGCCTATTACGTAATAACCAACTTCGCCCGCTGTTATGTGTATTTCTTTAATGGTTTTACCCAGCTCTTTGTTTTCACTTGCCAATGGAGGCAACTCTAAACCAAAAAACGGGATGGGTTCACCTGCTAAACTCAAAATTAACCAACCAGCTATAGGCATAGCAAACATAAACACATACAGCGCAGTATGAACAAATGTAGCTAACTTATTTTGCCATTTCGCAGGCTCAGGTTGTATAGCAGGTGCTGCACCACCCACTAAACGCGCAACTACCCTCACGCTTACTAAAGCTAAAACCGATAAACCCAACATAAAATGCCACATTTTAAAGGCATCACGGGTTTCAGTGCCTTTATCAAATAATTCACGAAGTTCAATACTACCGTACACAGTCACAATTAAAATAAACATCAACCAATGCAAAGCAACAGAGAGTGTATTGTAATGAGTATCTGTATTTTTAAAATTCATAATACCTCCTAATAAACGCATTAAAGTTAAAAGCTCACTTATGCGTATGAGTACATGTTTAAAGGTTAACCTTTAATCACTCACTGCTTAATGATCTAAAACATAAAATGAGTTACTAAGTCAGTTCAATGGTTTAATGATTCTGGAATTTAAGTATTAGTTACATAACTGAGCAAGCTTAAAATAAACTTAAATAGTCGACATAAAAAAACGGCAACCTTAAGTTACCGTTTTAAAAATCAACGTGTGTTTAAAAGTAATAAACCGCTAAAATTAAATGAATTTCTAGATCGTCAATCTTTGTATGCTAACCAATGCTTGTACAGTTCGCTCTTTGATGTCTGAAGTCAAGATTTTACCCCTTTGGTTTTTTGCTAACCAATGCTTAGACAGCTCGCTCTTTTGATGTATGAAGTCAAGATTTTACCCCTTTGGATTCCGCAACGTGATATACACTCGTAGTACTTTGTATCAACCAAACTTACTTGACGCTTTCTTGCGATTGCCATAACTGACCCAGCTTGTTTTCACACTGGTGAAAGCCTAGTACTTAGTTCGCCAAACTGTAAAAATTAAAGTGGGTGTCTAGTTTGTTTAGCGACGAAGGAGCAAAAACCAACTGCTTTTTGTCCTTGCTTAACAGCTTGTTAGGTTTCGTGAGCCAGCACAAGCATGTCGGGGCTATTAATAAATTCCCAAGCTAATTGTCTCAGAAGGCATGGCCACATTTCGCTAAAATTAGTTTGAATTTCATTTCCCACTTTAATAGTAATACCAGCTTTACCTTGTTGTAATTTTTGATATTTTTGAGGTAACTTATCTACATGAGCTCCGCCATCTTTATTGGCGGCTATTAATACGAAGTCTTTTCTAGAAAAAGCACCCACCTCGGGCATTGCGAAAACTATTTCATTCCACCATTTATCAATATTAACTTCATTATCATAAGCTATCCTATGCATATTAGGAGTTACACGATTCTTGTTTCCTGTGGTCATAATACCTGTTAAAGAAAAACCAAAGCTTTTGACACCATCAATGGAAGAGGAAGCTGTAGATCTGATTTTTGAAACCTCTTTTTTCTCCATTAATGTAAATAAAGAAGTGGAGTTTTTTGTATCATGTATTAGAACTCTTAAACATGTAGCGATCCGAACTGCCTCATTTGTTTTGCCAAGGTCAAACAGCGCGGATGAATTCTCAATAAATTCGTATTGCTTTTTAAAATGATGTATCAATGACATAAGAAACCTAACGCCGCGCTCACCGGTAAATAAGGAGCGCAGCGAGTAATTTATCCGTGTGCAGCGCTTTGTTATAGCTCTTCATCTTCGTACTCGCTTCTCCAATCAGGTTCGACTTCACCAAAGTCTGCATGCCCAATAGTTTCTAGTACTTCAATTTCAGTAACTTCAATATCGTCAAAGTCTTGGGAAAAATCGCCAGTTAAAGTTAATAATATATCGGTATGATAAGACTCAGTAGTAGTGCAGACATTTCCACCCATGCCAACATAATCTTTATCAATTGAATCTCTTACAGAGAAATCAAAACTCGCCTCGACTTCCACTTCGACCGTAGCACCCACTTTGAGAACTATTGCTTCGTCATTAATGCTTACAACCCTAACTTTAACTAAACCTTCTTGATCGTTATCCAGTTCATGAGAGATATAGGTTGCGGACGTATCGTCCCATTCAAAGTGCATATATGAACTTGCTTCAATCCAAATATCGTATCCATCAATGCTATTTATGATTGCCTGTTCGATTTCTTCCAACACATGGTTGTTGTCATCAAGCAGAGAGTCTTCTCTGATATGAGCGATAATACTTGCAACTTTGTTGTGCGGCTGAAACTTCTCAAGCGCCTCAGCTAAAGAAGATACCAACGTGATTCTATCTGAATTTTCAGAATAGTTTTTCCAGCCTTTGTCTTGACTGACAGCGACAACATTTATGTCATTTTCATCCGCCCAACCTTCAAGAGCTAATAATGCAATAGCGTCTGGAAATTCATTTTTTTTATCTTTTCCCGTTTCAAAAGGAGCTTCAGTAGCGAAATACATCTCCATTAATTTAGAAATATCCGCATATTCTTCGGAAGCAATTTTCTCAGCCCCAATATATTCATAATATTTTTCTAGACGCGCTTCTGCAATTTCAGCCTCACTCCCATCAATTGATAGCAACGCTCTTGCATTATCGATAACATCGGATTTTATTTTTAACTGTTTATTCGCTGACCGAAGCACTTGCTCTATCGAAGAGCGAGTTTTTGATATCTCTTGCCCTATATGCTTAATGGCTTCATTGTGAATGATATCTGTTTGAAGGACTTGTACGGGGCTTTCTTTAAATTGTCTCATCTGAGCAAGCAAGCCCTCATAGAACTTATATCCTTCACCCTTGAAGGTCGCGTTATCAATGGTGATTGCACCAAAATCTAATTCTATTTCTTCCATAAAACCTTCAAATTTAGCAATGTACTATTTGAGCTATAACAATTTTGTCTACGACACTTGTCGTTTTATAAACCGACAAATGTCCATATATTTCAATGCATTTATCTTAACCATCAAATAAACACCTGTAAACAATTAGTTAACTACGTCTAATTTTTTACAAATAAAAAAACACCAAAATGGTGGAGATCAGTAATATTGGACAAAACAACATATACTGTCGATGTACAGTCATATTTTCACGAGATTCATATCATGAAATCACCTTTTTTAACTATGATAGCCAAACAAATGTATCTAAAACGTTATGCTAAAAGTACCATTAAAGCGTATTTATACTGGATTGCTTCATTTATTCGTTTTAACTCTATGAGGCACCAAACAACGATGGGAGCCAATGAAGTCGATCAATTAGTCAACCAACAAAATGTTGCTCCTAACACCCAAACACTAGCCTTAAATGCGTTGAGCTTTTTATTTAAAGAAGCGATTAAAAAGCCACTTTCATTATCATTAGGTTTTTTTTAAGAGCAAACGAGCAACTAAACTACCGGTAGTTTTAACGCAACAAGAAATAAATAATTTTTTAAAGTGTGCTCTGCGAAGCATTATTTACCCTGTGGATTACATTATGGTATCGGTATACGCTTAATGGAGGTACTGCGTTTAAGGGTACATCAGACCTTTTTCAAGATTATAAATGTCCGACTTTAAAAAAAAGCACAACCCAAAAGGCTGTGCTTTTTAATCAACTAACACTCATACGTTTATAAATATTAGTTTACAAACGTATGCCGCCGTCTATCTCTACTACACGGCCAGTAAAAAAGTCGTTTTCGATAATATACTGAGCAGTATGAGCAATTTCAGCGGTTTCACCTAAGCGCCCTACTGGTGTTACAGCAAGCATGCGCTGTTTGGCTTCTGGCTTCATTACATCGGTCATTGCGGTGCTAATAACACCTGGGGCAATAGCGCCAACGCGAATACCAAAACGGCCGAGCTCTTTAGCCCATGTAGTGGTTAGTGCCACAACACCCGCTTTTGAAGCAGCATAGTTAGTTTGGCCAATATTACCAGCACGCGCTACGCTCGACATGTTTACAATTACGCCGCCTTTGCCTGATTCAATCATGTGGCTAGCCGCTTCGCGCCCTGCTAAAAATACGCCTGTTAGGTTAACGTCAATCACTGATTGAAATTGATCAAGCGACATTTTTTTTACCACTTTGCCATCTTTGGCTTTTATAAACATGCCATCGCGTAAAATGCCGGCGTTATTAATTAATACCCCAATGTGACCAAAGTCACTGTTAATGGTATTAAATACGTCTTCAACTTCGCTCTCTACCGTTACATTAGCGCTGTAGCCTTTAATAGTGCCTGTTACGCCTGCTAATGCAGATAGCTGCTCGGTTGCTTCATTTAACTGGGCTTGTGCCATATCAATTAAGGCAATATTAGCGCCCATTAAGGCAAACTTTTGCGCCATTGCAAAACCTAAGCCTTGTGCGCCACCGGTAATAACTACGGTATTATTTTTTATTTCCACAATACTTTCCTACTTCGAAAACAATTTAAAAATGGCACTAAAATCATCACTGCCTGCACCTTGGTGCTGCATCATAGTGTATAAATTTTTAGCCATTGAGCCCATTGGCGTCAGTGAATTACTCTGCTGCGCCGCCTCCATAGCAAGGCCTAAGTCTTTAGCCATTAAATCGACCATAAAGCCAGGTTTATAGTCGTTACTAGCTGGTGCGGTTTCCATAACACCTGGGCAGGGATTATAAAGTTCTAACGTCCAGTTACGACCCGAGCTTGCGCTCATTATGTCGCTGAGTACTTTTGCATCGAGACCGTTATTAATGCCCATTTGAATGGCTTCACTGGTGCCTGCCATTAAAATACTCAACAGCATATTGTTACATATTTTAGCAACTTGCCCTGCGCCAATATCACCAGCATGGAATATGTTTTTACCCATATCGACTAATACAGTATTCGCTTTATCGAATGCAGCTTGCTCACCACCCACAATAAAGGTTAACGTGCCCGCTGTTGCGCCTGCTACACCACCCGATACAGGTGCATCAACAAACGCAATACCTTGCTCGCTTAGGGCATGGCCTACATCACGAGCCGATTGTGCATCTATGGTTGAACAATCAATCACTAAGGTACTTTTACTCAGTACTTTAATTAAACCCGATTGCTCGTCTGTGCCTAAATAAAGTGATTTAACATGTTTGCTTGCCGGTAGCATGCTAATTAGCACATCAGCCTCGTGCGCACAGTCACTTGCGCTTTGCGCCGCACTAGCCCCATGATTCACAAGCTCTTTAACGGCTTCTGCACTTAAGTCAAAAACGCGCACACTGTGGCCTGCTTTAACTAAGTTTGCTGCCATTGGGCCGCCCATGTTACCTAAACCAATAAATCCTATATTAAGTTTACTCATCGCTTTACCCTTGTAAATTTAGTTGTGAAAAGTACGGCTCTAGCGGATGTTGCTCGCCAAAGCGATTTGCAAAAAAGCTATCTACTACTTCGCTTGGCACATTAGCTAAGGTTTTAAATTGCCACTGTGGTGTACCGTCTTTATCAATTAGTAAGGCACGTACACCTTCTTGAAACTCGCCCACTTCGCCAGCACGAACCGACATGCCTAATTCCATTTTAAAACACTCAGCTAAGTTTTTGCCTTTGCTGTGTTTAAGCTGCTCACTCACTAAAGCACAACTTAATGGACAACCATGCGCCAACGATTTTTTTGCACGTTGTAGCCATTTATCATCTGTGGTTAGATTTAAAATGTAATCGACCTGCTGCTGTAACGTGTCAAACTCGCCTAACTTTTGAATTAGCGATAAGTTAGCTTTTAAATTGCCTTTAGGCATACGGCTAGAGTTGTTATCTAACTCAATAAGCAAGTTACTTAGCTTGTCGTGGTTTAAACTTGCTGTTTTACCCCATTTAGTATTGAGTAACGTTTCAACAAGCTCTGGGTATTTATCGGCATTTACAAAGTGGTCGGCAAGCGATACAAGCTTAGCGTCTTCACAATTAATTGATGCCGAGGTAAGCCCTAAAAACAAACCAACATGGGCGGGCATTTTATGTAAAAAATAACTGCCACCTACATCAGGGTAAAGACCAATGGTTTGCTCTGGCATGGCAATGCGTGATGTTTCGGTAACAACACGATGACTGGCACCGGCCATTAAACCTAAACCGCCGCCCATTACAATACCGTTACCCCACACTAAAATGGGTTTGTTGTAACAATGAATAAGGTAATCTAGCTGATACTCTTGAGTAAAAAATTCTTCAACCAGTGACGTTGGTTTACCTTCGCTCATGGCTTTGTGCAAACTCACTACATCGCCACCAGCGCAAAACGCTTTTTCACCTGCGCCTTTAAGAACCACTAATGCAATGTTATCGTCTTTGTCCCATTGCTGTAGTTGCGGCTCGAGTAAGCTGATCATCTCAAAATTTAACGCGTTTAATGACTTAGGCGCGTTAAGCGTAGCAAAACCAATGAGTCGGCCATTGTCTGTGGTTGCCGTTTCAAATACCACGGCAGCATCAGCTGAATTTAAACGGGTTAATTCACTCATTAGCCATTCACCCAATTAGCTTTGCGTTTTTCTAAAAAGGCGTTCACGCCCTCTTGCTGATCTTCGGTATCAAATAAACCAACAAACAGTTCACGTTCCAGTGGCAATGCATTTGCCATTGGCTGATGACGCCCTTTTTGAATCAATGTTTTACATGCAGCAACCGACGATGGGCTTTGCTCTGCCACTTGGTTTGCTAGTTTTAGTGCTGCAGCAAAGCTTTCACCTTGTGCAACTACTTCTTCCACTAAGCCAATTTGCAGCGCTTTATCGGCTTTTAAGCGCTCACCGCATAAAATCATGCGTTTTGCCCAGCCTTCACCCACTAACCATGCTAAGTTTTGCGTTCCACCAGCACAGGGTAATAAACCCACTTTTGCTTCAGGCAATGCCATTTGTGCTTGCTCTTCTGCAATACGAATATCACAAGCAAGCGCTACTTCAAGCCCGCCACCCATTGCATAACCATTAATGGCTGCAACCGACACGCCTCTAAAATTAGTTAGCGCTTCAAACGCTTCACCAAATACACATGACATATCTGCGGCTACACCTTTATCGCCACCTGCAAATACATTTAGGTCGGCACCGGCGCTAAAAAACTTTTCGCCTTCACCAGTCAGTACTAATGCATAAATATTTTTATTGGTGTTGAGCTGATTAACTGTGTCTTTAAGCGCCACTAAGGTGTCTTTCGTCCAGGTATTCGCTGGCGGATTCGACATAGTTAAAATAGCTACATGGCCTTCAATAGTTAACTCAATGCTAGGATTTGACATACTAATCTCCTTATAAAACTTCGCTGGCTGATTCGGCTAAGATACGACGCGCAATAATCACACGCATAATTTCGTTAGTGCCTTCTAAAATTTGATGAACACGTACATCGCGTACGTGGCGTTCAAGTGGGTACTCTTTAATGTAACCGTAGCCCCCATGAATTTGCAGCGCATCGTTACACACAGTAAAACCAACATCGGTTGCAAAGCGTTTAGCCATCGCACAATAAGTGGTTTTTTCACTGTCGTTAGTATCAAGTTTAAACGCCGCGAGTCGTACCATTTGGCGCGCTGCGACAAGCTCGGTATTCATATCGGCAATTTTAAATTGTAGCGCTTGAAATGCTGCCAATGGCTTACCAAATTGGGTACGCTCTTTTAAATACTCACGTGCGGTATTAAGTGAAGCTTGTGCAGTACCAATAGAGCAAGTTGCAATATTAATACGGCCGCCATCTAATCCTTGCATGGCAAACTTAAAGCCTTCGCCTTCTTGGCCTAATAAGTTTGCTGCTGGAATTCGTACATCTTCAAAACTAATTAAGCGTGTTGGTTGTGCATTCCAACCCATTTTTTCTTCTGCTTTGCCGTACTCAATACCTTTGGCATCTGCAGGTACAACAAACGCTGAAATGCCACTTGGGCCATCAGCCCCTGTACGTGCCATTACAACTAAAATTTCTGTTTCACCGGCACCAGAAATAAACATTTTTGAGCCGTTAATAACATACTCATCACCCTCACGAACTGCTTTAGTTTTTAATGACGCAGCATCAGAGCCAGAGCCTGGCTCAGTTAAACAGTAAGAGGCTAACAATTCGCCCATTACCAATTGCTCAACGTATTTGTCTTTTACTGCATCGGTACCAAAGCTTGCGATCATCCAGGTTGCCATATTATGAATGGTCAGCATAGCCGTAGTTGCTGTACAACCCAGTGCAAGTTGCTCAAAAATAATGCTTGAATCTAAACGAGATAAACCTAAGCCACCGGCTTCTTCAGGCGTGTATAAGCCACAAAAACCAAGCTCACCAGCGGCTTTAATTGTGTCTTTTGGGAAAATATGTTCGCGATCCCACTTAGCAGCATGTGGTGCTAGTTCAGATTCTGCGAATTGGCGCGCCGTTTGCGCAAAAGCTTGTTGATCTTCAGATAAGTTAAAGTCCATGGTAGACCTCTTGTTGTGTTTTGTTTGTTGTCGGTGCATCCCATCAAGGGAGTTATTAGTGAGGAGCGACAACACTGTGTGTTGTGCCCCTCTTTTTTATTGATTATGCGGTTAAAATGCTACTTCAGATTAATACTCATATTTGGACCTGAAGCGATATCATCTTCAAACCAGCGAGAAGTAATGGTTTTGGTTTCTGTATAAAAACGAATACCTTGTTTACCATACGTGTGAGTATCACCGTAGAATGAGCCTTTCCAACCCGTGAAGGAGAAAAATGGTAATGGCACAGGAATTGGCACATTAATACCCACTTGACCCACTTCAATTTCGTGTTGGAATTTACGTGCAGCTGCACCACTTGAGGTAAATAGTGAGGTACCATTGCCGTAAGGGCTTTCGTTAATAAGCGCAATGGCTTCTTCAAGGGTATCAACAAACATACACGCCAATACTGGGCCAAAAATCTCTTCTTTGTACAAGTTCATATCTTTGGTTACATCAGTAAATAATGTAGGACCTACCCAGTTACCTTGCTCGTAACCTTCAACGCTAAAATCAGAGCCATCAATTAAACAGGTAGCGCCTTGTGCTTTACCATCAGCAATCAGTGATAAAATACGTGCTTTTGCAGCAGGTGATGTTTGTGGGCCATAAGCCGCGTCTGCATCATCCCAAACACCTGGGCGTACACCTTCAAATCCTGCTTTAATTTCATCAACCCAGTCTTTTGCTTGACCAACAAATACCGCCACAGAGATACCCATACAGCGCTGACCTGCCGCACCTACAGAGGCACCCACAAGGTTATTAACAACATGCGATTTACTCGCATCAGGCATAATTACCATGTGGTTTTTAGCGCCAACACACGCTTGAACACGTTTTAAGTTTTGTGTGCCTTTAGAGTAAATATAGGCACCTACACCACATGAACCCACAAATGAAATAGCACGAACGGCTTTGTCTTCTAGTAAGCGGTCTACTTGTGGTTTAGTACCGTGCACAACTTGTAACACGCCCTTTGGTGCACCGGCTTCAATAAATAGCTCAGCTAAGCGCATAGGAGTAAGTGGATCTTGCTCAGACGGTTTTAAAATAAAGGTGTTACCACACACAATTGCCAGTGGGAACATCCACAATGGGATCATTGCCGGAAAGTTAAATGGCGTAATACCTGCACACACACCCAGTGGCTGCATGTAAGAATACGTATCGATTTTGCGCGCTACGTTTTCCATGGTTTCACCCATCATTAACGACGGCGCATTAGCAGCTTGTTCAACTACCTCAATACCACGCCACACATCACCTTTTGCATCTTCAAACGTTTTGCCTAGCTCATGACAAATAATAGTGGCTAGTTCATCATGGTTTTCTTTTAATAGCGCCGCGTATTTCATCATAATGCGCGCACGCTCAGTAATAGGCACATCTTTCCATGTTTTAAATGTTTCGCTTGCTGATGCAATCGCCGCATCCATCTCTGCGTCTGTAGCGCATGGCACTTGCGCGAGCACTTCTTGATTAGCTGGGTTTACAACATCAATTAATTCATTTGACGTTGACTGAACGAACTCGCCGTTAATTAGTAAAGGTACTTGGTGCATAATAAATCCTATTGAGTCAATTTAATTGCCGCAGCGCTGTGATTGTTATAGTTGCTGCGGCTTTGTTATCAGTTAAAGTGCTTCGACTGCCATAGCAACGGCTTCACCGCCACCTATACACAAGGACGCAACGCCTTTTTTGAGGCCTCGGTTTTTAAGCGCATGAATAAGTGTTACTAAAATACGTGCGCCACTGGCACCGATTGGGTGACCCAATGCACACGCACCACCATTAACATTAACTTTGCTTTCATCAAGCTTTAATTCGTTAATAGCCAGCATAGTGACCATGGCAAACGCTTCATTAATTTCCCATAAATCAACATCGGCGGTTGTCCAGCCAGCTTTTTCAAGCACGCTGTTCATTGCGCCCACTGGGGCTACGGTAAATTCACTTGGTTTTTGAGAGTGAGTACTGTGAGCAACAATTCTACAAAGTGGTGTTAAACCCTCAGCTTTTGCTTTTGATTCGCTCATTAGTATTAGCGCAGCACCACCATCTGAAATAGACGATGAATTAGCGGCAGTAATAGTGCCGTCTTTTTTAAATGCAGCTCTTAAGCTTGGAATTTTTTCAGGACGTGCGTTGCCAGGTTGCTCATCAATTGAAACAGTGACATCGCCTTTACGCGTTTTAATAGTGTGCGGAGTAATTTCGTTATCAAACCACCCATTGTCTATGGCTGCGTTTGCTTTACTTAATGAACCCAGTGCAAACGTATCCATTTGCTCACGACCAATACCGTATTCATCGGCTGTGTCTTGAGCAAAGCATCCCATTGCTTTATTGTCGTAGGCGTCTTCTAGGCCATCACTCATCATGTGATCTTTAATTTCGCCATGTCCCATACGCATACCGCCACGGGCTTTAGGAATAAAGTAAGGTGCATTGGTCATGCTTTCCATACCACCAGCGATTGCTGATTCGATAGAACCTGCTTTAATAAGATCATTCGCTAACATCGCTGCTTTTAATCCAGAGCCACATACTTTATTAATAGTGGTAGCGCCGGTGCTTAGTGCAAGCCCCGCTTTAAGCATTGCTTGACGCGCAGGTGCTTGGCCTAAACCGGCTGGCAATACGCAGCCCATAATTACTTCATCAATTGCATCATTGCTTAAACCCGTTTGAGCAAGTGCACCTGCAATGGCCGTAGCACCTAATTCGGTAGACTGCGCATCACTTAGTGCGCCCATAAATCCACCCATTGGGGTGCGTTTTGCTGCTACAATTACAACGCTTTCGAAAGACATAAAAGGCTCCATTTTCAATTAACGCAAACATGTTTTATTATGTTTAGCTTAATGTTTAAACTAATCTGATAAATACGAGCATACATAAAATTTACGTTTACGCCAACGTAAATCTAAAATCAACTTTCTAATTAGTGTAAAAACTGTAAAGTTAGCTTGCTAAAAATTTATTACATACTGTCTAACTGGCTTATAACGTTTATAAACACTCAACTTCTGCTGCATTTCCGCTTTTATTTTATACGTCTAAAGTATAACAACCAGATCGCACTTTACCTTTACGTAAACTTCACTTATATTGGAGTTATTCGAATGAGGTAAACATTACAATGAAATCAGATAATCAAACAAACTTTGCAAATTCAGCCAACGAGCCGGCTAAAAACGAACAAACTTTTAGCATTAGTGAATTGGCTAAAGAATTTGATATTACCACCCGCTCTATCCGTTTTTACGAAGACCAAGGGTTAATATCACCAGAGCGCAATGGTCAAACACGTATTTACTCAAAGCGCGACAAGGTACGCCTTAAGCTAATACTGCGCGGTAAACGTTTAGGTTTCACCTTAGCTGAAACAGGTCGTTTGTTTGAACTGTATGATGCTGATAAATCAAGTGCAAAACAGTTAGTTACTATGCTTGACCTTATCAGTGAGAAAAAAGCCGATCTTTCACAACAGATGGATGACATTAAAGTGGTTCTTATGGAACTGGTCACCGCTGAACGTCGCTGTCGCGACACGCTTAGCAAAATAGATGAATAAAATATAACAACGTCATCAACACACAGGAATTAATCATGAGCACTATTTCACTATATAAAGAAATGAACTTTGGCCTTGGCGAAACTGCAGATATGATCCGCAGTCACGTAAACAGCTTTGCCAGTCAAGAAATTGCCCCACTAGCTGAAAAAACTGACCTTGATAATGCGTTCCCCAATGAACTTTGGCCGCAAATGGGTGAAATGGGCGTGCTTGGCATGACCGTGGATGAAGAGTTTGGTGGTGCTGGCTTAGGCTATTTAGAGCACGTTATTGCCATGGAAGAAATTAGCCGTGCAAGTGCCTCTATTGGTTTAAGCTACGGTGCGCATTCAAACCTGTGTGTTAATCAAATAAACCGTAATGGTTCACAAGCACAAAAAGAAAAATACTTACCTAAACTAATTAGCGGCGAGCACATTGGTGCACTGGCGATGAGTGAGCCTAACGCGGGCTCTGATGTTGTTTCTATGAAACTTAAAGCAGAGAAAAAAGGCGATAAATACATTTTAAACGGTAATAAAATGTGGATCACTAATGGCCCTGACGCTGATACGTTGGTAATTTATGCAAAAACAGATTTAAACGCCGGCGCTAAAGGGATTACGGCCTTTATTGTAGAAAAAACATTTCCTGGTTTTTCAACCGCACAAAAGCTCGACAAGCTCGGCATGCGTGGCTCAAATACCTGTGAATTGGTATTTGAAAACTGTGAAGTACCTGAAGAAAATATTTTAGGTAACTTAAACGAAGGCGTTAAGGTACTTATGAGTGGCCTTGATTATGAGCGTGTTGTTTTAGCGGCTGGCCCACTTGGCATAATGCAAGCGTGTATGGATATTGTGGTGCCTTACATCCATGAGCGTAAGCAATTTGACAGCCCTATTGGTCAATTTCAGTTAATACAAGGCAAAATTGCTGATATGTATACACAAATGAACGCAGCTCGCTCATATGTGTACACAGTAGCAAAAGCATGTGATCGCGGCGAAACCACCCGTAAAGACGCTGCTGGCGCAATTTTATATGCTGCTGAGCTTGCAACTAAAATGGCATTAGACGCAATTCAAATTTTAGGCGGTAATGGTTATATAAATGAATACGCAACAGGTCGCTTGCTGCGTGATGCAAAATTATATGAAATTGGTGCAGGCACCTCAGAAATACGCCGTATGTTAATTGGTCGCGAATTATTCACTGAAAGCCGCTAAGGATTAGTTATGACGATTTTAAAATCGAGCGTTAATCCGCATGATCCAAATTTTGTGCAAAATCACAACAACATGTCGGCGCTAGTGGATGATTTACGCAGTAAAGCAGCAACAATACGTTTAGGCGGCGGCTCTGCGCTAAAAGAGCGCCATGAAGGCCGCGGTAAATTGTTTGTCCGTGACCGTATTACCACTTTGCTAGATGAAGGCTCGCCATTTTTAGAAATATCGCAATTTGCTGCCTTTGGCGTTTATGAACAAGATATTCCTTGTGCCGGTGTGGTTGCAGGTATTGGTCGCGTTAAAGGCGTCGAATGTATGGTGATTGCTAATGATGCGACAGTAAAAGGCGGCACCTATTTCCCGCTGACTGTTAAAAAGCATTTACGCGCTCAAGACATCGCCGAACGTTGTCATTTACCGTGTATTTATTTAGTTGACTCAGGTGGCGCAAACTTACCTGAGCAAGACGACGTATTCCCTGACAAACTGCATTTTGGTCGTATTTTTTATAATCAAGCGCGTATGTCAGGTAAAGGAATTCCACAAATTGCTGTGGTTATGGGGTTATGTACTGCAGGTGGTGCGTATGTTCCTGCTATGGCCGATGAAAGTATTATTGTAAAAGAGCAAGGCACTATCTTTTTAGCTGGTCCGCCGCTGGTAAAAGCAGCCACCGGTGAAGTAGTTACTGCAGAAGAGCTTGGTGGCGCCGATGTACACTGTAAAACATCAGGTGTGGCCGATCATTACGCTGAAAACGATGCTCATGCGTTGTCGATTGCTCGCCAATGTATTGAACGAATTAACTATTCGCGCCCTACCTCACCATTACTAGAAGAAGTAAAAGCCCCTCGTTATGATATTAACGAACTTTACGGCATTGTAGGTACTGATCTTAAAAAGCCTTTTGATGTGCGTGAAGTCATTGCACGTACTGTTGATGATTCATCGTTTGATGAATTTAAACGCTACTTTGGTGAAACACTGGTAACAGGCTTTGCCAGCATTTATGGTCATCCCGTAGGCATAGTGGCCAACAACGGTATTTTATTTAGTGAGTCTGCGCAAAAAGGCGCGCACTTTATTCAACTATGTGCACAGCGCAACATTCCACTGGTATTTTTACAAAACATTACTGGCTTTATGGTTGGTAAAAAATACGAGTCTGAAGGCATTGCTAAGCACGGGGCTAAAATGGTGATGGCGGTATCGTGTGCCGATGTGCCCAAATTTACTATTTTAATCGGTGGCTCATACGGTGCAGGTAACTATGGTATGTGTGGCCGAGCGTTTGAACCGACCATGATGTGGATGTGGCCAAATGCCCGTATTTCGGTTATGGGTGGCGAACAAGCCGCTGGTGTAATGGCGCAAGTAAAACAAGATGGTTTAGCCCGCAAAGGCGAAAGCATGAGCGAGCAACAAATTAGCGATTTTAAAAAGCCAATCATCGATCAATACGAACAGCAAGGCCACCCTTATTATGCCAGTGCCCGTTTATGGGATGATGGCATTATTGACCCTGCTGATACACGCAATGTTCTTGGGCTTGCACTTAGCGCAGCTAAAAATGCTCCTGAGCGTGAATCAAAATTTGGCGTATTTAGAATGTAATGGGAGCTTAAAATGTCAGTAACACTACAAATAACAAAATCTAATGTGGCTGTACTTGTTTTAAGTCGCCCAGAAAAACGCAATGCCTTTAATAGCGACGTTATCAATGAGCTTATTCAATGTATTGAACATGCTAATACGCTCGATATTCGTGCCCTAGTTTTAAAAACTGAGGGTAAACACTTTTCAGCCGGTGCCGATTTAGCCTGGATGAAATCGATGGCAGATAACAACTATAACGATAATTTGGCCGATTCAATGCAGCTGGCGAAGCTAATGCAAGTATTAGCACAAAGCCCACACCCTACTATTTGTGCGGTACAAGGTGCTGCATTTGGTGGCGCATTGGGATTAATTGCTTGCTGTGATATTGCGCTCAGTAAAGACGACGCTCAATTTTGTTTAAGTGAAGTTAAATTAGGTTTAATTCCTGCTGTTATAAGCCCTTATGTAATAAAAGCTATTGGTGAGCGCGCTGCTCGTCGTTACTTCTTAACGGCTGAATTATTTGATGCGCATACGGCTAAACAGCTGGGGCTAGTTCACCAAATTACAGGGAATTTAGACTGTGCACTCGATAACCTACTACAAACGCTGATAGATAATGGCCCGGTAGCGGTTAAAGCAGCTAAAGCGCTAATTAATGATGTGGCAAACAAAGAAATCGATAACGAAATAATTGCGCTCACTGCAGAACGTATAGCCAAAATTCGTGTATCAGACGAAGGTCAAGAAGGTCTAACTGCCTTTTTTGAAAAACGCCCTCCCCACTGGCAACTCTAGGACGCATTATGAACACAGTACACTTACAAAAAATTCTGATTGCTAATCGCGGAGAGATTGCTTGTCGTATTATGCGAACAGCAAAGCAAATGGGCTTGACCACAGTTGCGGTTTATTCAGATGCAGATAAAAACGCTCAACATGTGAAAATGGCGGATGAAGCCTACCATATTGGTGCAGCGCCGAGTAAAGACTCATACCTAGTTGCAGATAAAATACTTAACGTTGCCAAAATGAGTGGCGCCGATTGCATTCATCCTGGTTATGGATTTTTATCTGAAAACAGCGAATTTGCTAATGTTTGTGAAGCCAATAACATTGCCTTTATTGGGCCACCAGCAAGTAGCATAGAAGCTATGGGCTCTAAAACCCGTGCAAAAGAAATTATGGCAGCCGCTAATGTTCCTTTGGTGCCAGGTTATTATGGCGATAGACAAGACCCTAGCTTTTTACAAGCTGAGGCTGAAAAAATTGGCTACCCTGTGCTTATCAAAGCGGCCTTTGGTGGCGGTGGTAAGGGCATGCGTATAGTTTCAAAAGCCAGTGAGTTTATAAGCGCATTAGAAGGTGCTAAACGTGAAGCTATTGCTGGTTTTGGTAATGATCTGGTTTTGCTTGAACGTTATGTTGACCAACCACGCCATGTTGAAGTACAAGTATTTGCTGATAACTATGGCAACTGTGTGTATTTAGGTGATCGTGATTGTTCATTGCAACGTCGGCATCAAAAAGTGATTGAAGAAGCGCCTGCCCCCGGTTTATCAGACTCATTGCGAAAAGAAATGGGCGAAGCCGCGGTAAGATGTGCCCTAGCAATTGACTACCGAGGCGCTGGCACTGTGGAATTTTTACTCTGTGGTGATGAGTTCTTTTTCATGGAAATGAATACTCGCTTGCAAGTAGAGCACCCAGTGAGTGAAATGGTCACCGGCGTTGATTTAGTTAATTGGCAAATTAATGTAGCCAGTGGTTTAGCGTTACCTTTAGCGCAAGCAGATATTCAGCTACAAGGCCACAGCTTTGAAGCACGTATTTACGCTGAAGATCCAAGTAATGACTTTATTCCGTGCTCTGGCACTATTGAGGCACTATATACGCCCGCTAACAGTGAATATGTACGTATTGATACTGGTATTGCCCAAGGTGATGAAATAAGCCCGTATTACGATCCAATGATTGCCAAACTTATTGTTCATGATGATAACCGAGACCAAGCACTTTCGCGTTTACAACAAGCATTAACACAATTTCATTTAGCCGGATTTAGCACTAATATCAACTTTTTATACAATTTAGCGATTCATCCACGCTTTAAACAAGGTGCTCCAAGCACCCACTTTATTGCAGAGCAAGGTGAAGCATTAGTTACTATTGACCCGTCTTTATTACAAACTAGCCGCTTAATTGCAGGTTTTGCGTATTTAGCATCACTTGGTAGTAATACAAGTAGTGCAAATCCATGGCAACAATTACATGGGTTTAGTTTAAATGCGCCGCAACAAGTTAACATTCCATTTAGCGATATCCCCTTAAACGCAATAAAAACCGCGCAGGGCTATAGCATGACCATTAATGACAACACCTTTGAAGTGCAAGGTGAGTTAACTAATGGCTACTGCAACGTATCGATTAATGGCGCTAAACACACTGCGCATGTTAGCCACGTTGATAATGCCATTACTGTAATGAACCAAGCACTGCAAACTAAGTTTGAATGTGTTGATAAACATTTCATCAGCTCACATGAAAATGAGGCATTACCCCTTGCTGCGCCACTTAATGGTACTGTAGTTAAACACTTGTTAGAGGTGGGAAGCACCATTACTAAAGGCGATGCAGTGGTTATAATTGAAGCAATGAAAATGGAATACACGCTTAATGCCCCACATGATGGCGTATTAAAAAGTTACTGTTTTGCTGAGGGTGAACTGGTAAGCCATGGCGCTTTACTGGCCATAGTTGAAGACACAACTGCAGAGGAACCCGCTTAATATGAGTTCATTATTACCTAAAGCAGTGCGCATTGTTGAAGTGGGCGCCAGAGATGGACTTCAAAATGAAGCCGCTGTAGAAACTGCTGATAAAATAACGCTTATTAACGCACTCGCCGCTGCAGGCATAAAAGACATAGAAGCTGGTGCGTTTGTCTCACCTAAATGGGTGCCACAAATGGCAGACTCTAGTGAAGTAATAAGCGCACTTAATTTACCTGAGGTTAATCTCAGTGCCCTTACCCCTAATTTAAAAGGGGCAGAGGCAGCTCATGCTGTAGGTATTAAAGAATTTGCAATATTTACCGCAGCGAGCGAAGCATTTTGCCAAAAAAATATTAACTGCTCTATTGAGCAAAGTTTGGCGCGTTTTAGTGAAGTTATGGCTTTTACAAAGGCGCATAACATTCGCGTGCGCGGTTATGTAAGTTGTGTGTTAGGTTGCCCGTATGAGGGAGATGTTGACCCTCATACTGTACTGGCTGTTGCTGCTAAACTCTTAAAAATGGGATGTTATGAAATTAGCCTAGGTGACACCATAGGTGTTGGCACACCCGCTAAAGTAATAGAGCTACTTACATTGCTACTTAAACATATTGATAAATCTAAACTTGCTGTACATTTTCATGACACATACGGGCAAGCGCTCACAAATATTTACGCTGCTCTAAACCTTGGTATAGCAACGGTTGACAGTGCTGTTGCCGGCCTTGGTGGCTGCCCATATGCCAAAGGCGCGTCAGGAAATGTTGCCACCGAAGATGTTGTATACTTACTGCAAGGACTTGGCATTGAGCATGGAATTGATTTACAAAGGCTTGCTGAGGCAGGTTGGCAAATTACGAGTGCACTGAACAAACAACCTGCTAGCAAGGTTTCTGCAGCATTACACGCACAATAATTAAATAGCACAGAATGAGGAGTGACTCATGGCCGGTTTTGATAAAGTAGTTTCTAGTTATGAAGCTGCAATGGAAGGTTTAAAAGACGGCGATACAATAATAGCCGGTGGTTTTGGCTTATGTGGTATCCCTGAGGGTCTAATTGCCCAAATTAAAAAAATGCAAACTAAAGAATTAACCGTTGTTTCCAATAACTGTGGTGTTGATGACTTTGGTTTAGGGCTGTTACTGCACGACAAGCAAATTAAAAAAGTGGTCGCCTCATACGTTGGCGAAAATGCCTTGTTTGAACAGCAACTACTAAGTGGCGAGATTGATGTAGAACTTACGCCACAAGGTACTCTTGCTGAAAAAATGCGTGCTGGTGGTGCAGGAATACCTGCTTTTTACACAGCCACAGGTTACGGCACACCGGTTGCTGAGGGTAAAGAAGTAAAAGAGTTTAATGGTCGCCCTTATATTTTAGAAGAGTCAATTACCGGTGAATTCGCTATTGTAAAAGCATGGAAAGCGGATCGCTACGGCAACTTAGTATTTCGTCATACAGCCATGAACTTCAATCCAATGGCGGCTACTGCGGGTAAAATTACCGTTGCAGAAGTAGAGGAAATTGTTGAGCCAGGCGAACTTGAGCCAAGCCAAATACATACGCCAGGAATTTTTGTTAACCGCGTTATAAAAGGTAACTTTGAAAAACGCATTGAACGTGTTACCACACGAGATTAAGCAGGAGCACTAACAATGGCATTATCACGTGAACAAGTCGCAATGCGCGTAGCTCAAGAGTTACAAGATGGGTTTTATGTTAATTTGGGCATTGGTATTCCGACACTCGTCGCAAACTATGTACCCGATGGCATAGAAGTTATGCTACAGTCCGAAAATGGTCTTTTAGGCATGGGCGAATACCCTACTAAAGCCACTGTTGATGCGGATATGATCAACGCGGGTAAAGAAACCGTGACGGCAGCTACCGGTGCAGCTATATTTAATAGTGCAGATAGTTTTGCCATGATACGGGGTGGTCATGTAGACTTAACCGTTCTGGGCGCGTTTGAGGTAGACCAAAACGGTTCTATAGCCTCTTGGATGATCCCTAAAAAATTAATTAAAGGCATGGGCGGAGCGATGGATTTAGTCGCAGGTGCAAAAAACATTATTGTTACCATGACCCACGCCAGTAAACACGGCGACTCTAAGTTATTAGAAAGCTGTACGTTACCGCTAACGGGCGTTAACTGTGTTAAAAAAATAGTTACTGATTTAGCCGTTCTAGAAGTAAAAGACGGCGCATTTCATTTACTAGAACGCGCACCAGGCGTATCAGTTGATGAAATTATTAGCAAAACGGCAGGTAAATTGCTTGTTAATGGTGATATTCCTGAGATGGTGTTTTAAACCACTCATAATTTCACTCTGTACCGACCTCATTCCCAGTGCCAATGGCGCTGAGTTACCCAAAATCCCTCGTAAGAGGGATTTTTTTTGCCTATTTTTTATGTTTTGCACTATAGTGACAACTTAACGCACCACTTAGGTGAATTCGACCTAATAAAATAAATAAATTGCTGATATAGTTAGCTTTTATTTTTGGTTTAATTATTGCCTATTACTAGGCGATTGAAATAACTTTATACTGGATACCATGCAAACACCTATTCGCGGCCTTCGCTCTTTTTGTTTTGCCGCAAAAAGCTTAAGTTTTAAACATGCTGCTAAAGAGCTTTACTTAACGCCCTCGGCTGTAAGCCACCAAATTAAACAGCTAGAAGAGCAGCTAGGCATTGATTTATTTCAAAGACAAACTCGCTCTATTAGTTTAACGCCTGCAGGTAAAAACTTTTTTGAAGCAATTTATCCAATTATAAATATGCTAGAGAGCACCATTAATGAATTTAGTCAGTTACAACAAAATGTAAACTTAACCATTACCCTGCCCGAATTTTTTGCCAGTGAATTGTTAATGCCTAAGCTCAGTGAATGGACCAGCGAGCACCCTAATATTAATTTACACATGGATACCCTCAAAACGCGCAAAGAACTGACTCGCCAAAGTGATTTATCTATAATTTTATCTTCAAGTAAACCGCTTGATGGACTGGCTACTGAGTTATTTAATTTAGAATATATTCCAGCGTGTAATAAAAAACTGCTTGAACAATGGCAAAACGATCATTGCCAAGCGCTTAATCAAGTGCCGCTTATTGTGCATAAAGCACGCCCTTGGGCTTGGCATCAGTGGGCAGAAAAAGTTGGAATTGATGACTTTTCACCAACACAAATTATTCAAATAGATAGTATGTTTGGTGTAGCAAGAGCGGCGCAACAAGGAATGGGCATTGCACTTATTCCTCTGCCAATTAGCCAAAGCTGGCTGGATGAGCAATGGCTTTATAAACTGTTTGAACAACCCCTTACCACCAAAGATAAATACTACTTGGTACAACACGGCTCTAGTACAGCAAACCACCCGCTCGACTTGTTTGCCAAGTGGGTAATTAACACCTTCAGACAAACAAAGTGACTATTAATTAAACGCCCTTTTATGGGCGTTTTATTATTTACGACCTTTTTAAAATATTTTTTTCGTGTCTCACGCAAATCTCAAAAAATAAAATATAATCAGCATTATCAACCACTTGAGTAACTCCCTGTTGACTGGATTTATAGATTAGATTTTTTCACTTATTAGTTTTGTTTTTATCGCTTGTCGAAATTGAGTAAAAGCTCTAAAGTTAACTCAACAAATCAGCAACGACCAAAAATAATAAAACGCGTTACTGAAACCAAATTTAATTAGTTTGTAACAACAAGCTAGTACAAAAGAATCTTTATTGTGTGTGA